>CAYHSM010000114.1:0-3418 GCA_964359325.1 uncultured Candidatus Peribacteria bacterium | reverse complement strand
CCGCCATAGAATTTGGGCTTGACATATTTGGCCATAACGTGATTAAATTACTTCCTTTATAATTTAACAAAATTTAATATACCATTAGAAAGACAACCATGGGATGGAGTAGAATGCAGAAAAGGCGATGCTGGGACAGGCGTAACATCTCTAAAAATAGCTACGAGAGCCGCTGAAGGGACACCTCTTGATGCGGATCAAATGTTTCAAGATGCAGGGAAACCCGACCAAAACAACGTTAGGGCTGTTGATCTTCAAGATCCAAAATTACGCAGTAAGATTGCCTCTCTTTTGCGCACAGCTGTTATTGATGACGTTGAAATTGCAAAATTTGTGGATGGATTAGTTGATAGTCAGTTCCAAGGTTCAATGGATACCTTAAAGACTTTTGGCCTCTATAATCCAGAACAGCCTCAGGAAGGCGACGTTCCTGCTCCTACAATGGAACAAGCTAAGGAGATTCTCGCAAGACAGGTTACTTCTGAACAACTCGAGGTTATCAAGAAGATGGAGAAACCTTCTCTTCAACTTATTCCAGTTACTTCTATGGCTCGCTACGCCACTGCTTTGGACAGTTATAAACCAATGGAGGGTCAAAATGACGCTTATGTTTCAGATTGGCATGAAAAAGCCTTTGTACGAGCCGATGAACGTGATGGAGTTAAAGATAATACTATCATTGGTTGGAGAATTGCTGTCACGGAAGGTGCAAAAGAACCTAAATTGCTAGAGGGTGATGATGCGAGCAGGACGCTTCGTGAAAGAGGTCAATGGTTTGCTCAAGAATATGCTAAAAAAGGAGTTTCAGGCGTTGATTTGAAAAGAATACTTGCCTTAATGATGGATTCTCTAAAAGATGGTACGCCAATGAATGATTGCTGGAAGCAAGACGGAACTTGGACTTTTGTCAATGGCGAACCGGAAGAAAACGGCGATGTTTCTGGTGTGGGCTGGCTTGATCGCAGTCATCGGGTCTTCCTCAATGAGGACTCTGCAGACTCTCGGGATGATCGCGCTCGTCTGCGTGCCTCGGTGGTGGTAGAGGTGCCTAAAGCTGCTTGATATTTGGATTTTATTCTTTTTTGAATTTTATTTTTATCTTTAAAACCCTCTGTATTCCAGAGGGTTTTTCGCGCGACAAAAAATTTTGAGGTTTTTAAGAAAATCCAGTATGATTCAGGGCGTAGTGAATAGACACCCCGCCTTGGCGGGGCTATTACGAATTTGCACACCAAAAAACAGAACGATGAAGTATCAAAGGCGTCTTTCTGGGTGGACAAACAATAAGCACATCTACCATCACGTTTGAGCCGAATTTTTCCCGCTTAGCGGGATGAAAAATGCAAACCAATGCAAACAGTTGTGATTGCGATTACAGCTGTTAAACGGATAGGTTCGGTCAATAACGGCAATGTTTCTGGTGTTGACTGGAATGATAACAATCGTCAGGTCAACCTCAATGAGAACAATGCAGACAATCAGAATGATAACGCTCGTCTGCGTGCCTCGATGATGGTTTATGTGCTGTAGGTGGATTTCAGCCATCCTCCTAACATTTTACCGATTTCCTCGATCTTGTTTTGCAACTGAAAAACTATAGTCTCATTTACAAGACTGAATTCGACATATAGTCGTAGCTTCATTTTAAGAACCTCAAGAGAAGCGGTTGCCCTAATCAGATAGCTACCTTTTAACTGTTTTGGCGCATTCTTTGCCATCACTAACTCTCTTACAAGTTCCACAATGGAATCTTCGGTTCCAATGCCAAGCGAAAATCGCCATCTTTTATTGAGTTTATGGTTGGTGTCCACTATTGTCTTAAAGACTTCATAAGTCCTGTTTATGATTGGCAAAGAATCCATTGATTTGGGGTTAAAAAATATTTATCAAAGTTGGTTTAGGTATAGAAAAGGTAAAACTCCTTCGTATGATCTGGATTGTTTTCAGTATAACCTTGAAGTGGAACTTCACGGTCTTTATCACGACTTGGTTAATAGTACATATGGGCACGGAGACTACAGGAAATTCACCGTTACCGACAACAAGAAAAGGGAAATTTCCGTACATGGAACTACCGAAAAGATCAAAGATTTTCGATGGGATTTGCTAAATTCAATCTAGTTTTTTCAAAACATGGAGCGATTCTCCCAAAACGGACTTAGCAAATACATCAAATTCTGTATAATGAACTTCGATGAGAGTTCTAACTTTGTACACATCTCTCCGCCACAGAAATCAGCAGATTTCTTTCAGTAACTTTTAATCCACCCACCAAATGTCTACTTCACATAACGAAAGGCACATCATTCTTGCGGTTACCGGCATGCATTGTGCGGCATGTGCAAATACAATTCAAAAAAGCGTCAGAACGCTTGAAGGGATAAAAGATATAAACGTAAATTTTGCATCGGAAAAGGCGAGTGTGACTTTTGACGACGCGCAAGTTAACGAACAGCAAATTATAGGACAGATCAAAAAGGCGGGTTACAATGCGGAAATCGCCAAAGCGAACGATTCGGAAGGCGACAAAAAACGCCACGAACACCAAATAAAAAATTATAAAACGAAATTTTGGATCGGGTTCGCGTTGAGCCTACCCATGATATATTTTATGGTGTTTGATTTTTTTATGGCTGTGCCGGGAAGAGAATTTTTGTTGCCATGGATTGGCATAGTCTCTTTTATATTGGCAACTCCTGTCCAGTTTATTATCGGTGCGGATTTTTATAAGGGGACATATCACAGTTTGCGCATGAAAATGTTTAACATGGACAGCTTGATTGCGATTGGAACATCCGCGGCTTATTTTTATAGCGTTGTGAATTTTGTGAATTACGCGCTGGCAAATAACAGTGTTATAGGAGTGGGTGGAGAAAAAATTCCTGAACTTTATTTTGAAACCGCGGCATTTCTTATCACTTTCGTGATTCTTGGGAAATGGCTGGAGAGTCGGGCAAAAGGCCAAACATCCGAAGCGATTAAAAAGCTGATGGGCCTCGCTCCAAAGACAGCGCGGGTAATCAAAGACGGGAAACAAATGGATATTCCGATTGGAGATGTTAAAGTGGGGGATACGATTTTGGTTAGGCCCGGTGAAAAAATCCCGGTGGATGGTGTCATTACAAAAGGATATTCCTCAGTTGATGAATCAATGATTACGGGTGAAAGTATGCCGGTTGAAAAAAAAGAAGGAGAGAATGTGGTTGGTGCTACAATTAATAAAACCGGCAGTTTTGAATTCGTGGCAAAGAAAGTTGGAGCAGAAACGGTACTGGCGCAAATTATCAAATTGATAGAGGACGCACAAAATTCCAAGGCTCCGATAGAGGCTTTTGCTGATAGAGTTTCCGCATGGTTTGTGCCTATAGTGATAGTGCTGGCAATTTTGACATTTGTTGTATGGTATTTATTTCTTGGC
>CAYHSM010000113.1:0-3464 GCA_964359325.1 uncultured Candidatus Peribacteria bacterium | reverse complement strand
TTGAGGTTATTGTTTTGAATGTTGAATTGATCAAATTATTGATAATTCCTTTTTCCACTATGGGAATTGTTGGAATTTTATCCGCAATGTTGATTTGGCATAGAGGTAGAAATACTCCGGAAGCCATTGAAAAAGATATTATTAAACTTAAAAGTCCTTTTAGCGTTATGCCCGCTTTAAAATTTGCCGTTTTCTTTGCTTTAATTTTATTTTTAAGCAATTTTGTTACCGCGACGATGGGGGATCGTGGGCTTTATTTGATGAGTTTGTTGTCCGGATTTATTGATGTGGATGCTATTACCATATCTGTAGCGAATTTGGCTAAAACGGATATTTCTCGTACTTCAGCTGTGTTTGCCATTACGATTGCCGCAATGGCTAATACTATCACGAAAGGAGGCGTCTTTTTGCTTTTTGGGAATACCAAGGTGGCTTTAAAGGTTGTTTCCGTATTTGCTTTGATGATTTTGAGCGGTGGAGTTTCATTGTTGTTTATATAAGGATTATAGTTATTCCGCTATATTGTCCTGTTTTTTGCAAGCTTATTATAGTTGTAGATTTTTTCGACAACATGGGTTGTTGAAAGTTGCAGTTTTTTCAGGAATTAGTGTTTTTTTACAGTTTTTAGAGTTTTCGACACGGTTTTTTATTGTTTTCAATTCATATTGCTAATTTTTTCTGCATTTTGTATGAAAAAGACATATTATTTTTTAATTTTCACTACTATGCCAGGAAAAATTACAGATTCAACCATAGCAACCGAGAGAGAGGTTCTTGAGAGACCTATTATAGGGAAGGACAGGGATTACGGATTTTCATCTTGGAAATTGTCGCATTTGCTTGATCTTTCCTATGCTGAACTTGAAGTTAGAAATCTTGAGGTTAAAGTCGAGCGTTTAAAAGGTGCAAAAAGCGATGATATGAAGGGGAAATTTTTGGAATATTTGGAAAATGAAAAGGGGATTAAAGCTGTTATTGTCGCCTTCACGGATCTTGAAGGTCATTTTCATACTCTTGATTATGATAAAAACTATCTTATTGGATCCGAAGATAATTTAACTTTTGACGGGTCTTCCATTAAAGGGTTTACCGCACAAGCTCAGTCTGATTTAAGATTAAAAGTCGATTGGACTACATTCAGATGGCTTCCTTCGGATTTTTTTGGCGTTGGCAAGGTGCTTGTTTTTGCGAATGTTTGTGATAAGGATGGCAGTTTATACGCTTCCGATTTTAGATCCAATTTGACTGCGCTATGTGAAGAACTTAGGACAAAAGAAGGTATTACGGTGAATGTGGCTCCTGAGATTGAAGGGTTTTTATTCAAAGGTGAAAAGGCAGAGCAAAATTATGATGAGAAAGCCGGATTCGAATTGGCAACCATGAGCGGTTATTTCAGCTCTCTTCCCCAGGATACTTTACGTTTGTTTATTGATAAATTCGCTGAAGTGCAGCGCGCGCTTGCTTTTCAAAATGAAAAAGATCATCCGGAAGTCGCTCCGGCACAGTTTGAATTGAATTTCAGGTATTCCGTGGCTTTGGATGCGGCTGATCAAATTCAGCTATACAAGCTTTTGGCTCGCCAGGTTGCGAAGTCCATGGGGTTCACCGCTTGCTTCTTGCCAAAACCGGTTCAGGGATTAAATGGTACGGGTATGCATACCAATATTTCTTTTGCCAAGGACGGCGTTAATATGTTTTATGATAAGGCAGGTGAATATTCAATGTCTGCCAATTCCCGTAAATTTATTACTGGTATTTTATATTTCGGGAATGATCTATGTCTTGTGATGAATTCCAGTGTGAATGCATATCGTCGTCTTGATCCGCATTTTGAAGCGCCGAATGAAATCAAGGTTTCTGCTGTTGATAGAGGCTCAATGATTAGGATCCCTATCGGTAATGAAAAGAGCGCCAGGGTGGAGGTGCGCACTGTGGCTCCTGACGTAAATCCATATTTGTGTGTTTATGCTTTGATTAAAGCCGGACTCTATGGGATGAATGCTTCAGCTGAGGAGTTGGCTAAAATGGAAAAGAAAGTTTATGGCGGCAAAATAAAGAAACTTCCCGGAGATATTTATGAAGCTTTGGATTACTTTGATAAAAGTGATTTTATTAAAGTAATAATGGGTGAAGATAATCAAAGAAAATATTCCGAACTTAAATATAAAGTCGCTGAAAGATCTCCAAGAGCTCTTGGCAATAAAATAAAGTGCGGGGAGATTTTATATCACCATGAAGTTAGCAATCAGTTAATTTGGAATCAATTTTAATTAAATTATGGTTTTGCTTGAATCATTAAAAATTGAAATGGGGGAGCCTGTAAAAAGTTTTTCGTTAAAAGGCGTTGATGACAAAATTTATAGTTTGGAAAATTTCAAAGAATTCAAGGTGCTTGTTATTGTTTTTATGTGTAACCATTGTCCGTATGTGCAAGCGGTTTGGTCGCGGCTGGTTGATTTGCAAGAAAAATTTAAGAATAAGGGTGTTCAATTTGTCGGGATTAATGCTAACGGCGCGAATCCGGATTATGAAGAAGACAGTTTTGAAAATATGAAGGAACATTATCAGCGTTATAAAATGAATTTTCCTTATTTGATTGATGAGACGCAAAATGTTGCGCGTGAATATAAGGCACAGTGTACGCCTGATATTTTTGTTTATGACGGGCAGCGCAAGTTGGTTTATCACGGAAGGATTGATGATAATTGGAAAGACCCTAATAAAGTTATGAAACAAGAATTGTCTATTGCAATAGAAGTAATACTTCGCGGTGGGGAATTAAGTGAAGAGCAGCATCCGACGATGGGATGTTCTATTAAGTGGAGGTAGTTTAAAGAAAAGGGGAAAAAGAAAAACCGTCCCGCTAAGCGGGACGGTTTTTGTATAAGAGAGGAAAGAACAGGAGAAATAAAAATGGCGCAGCCATTTTTATTTCTTGTCTATGCGTTTCAAGAGAGGCAATCCTGTTTTCTTGTTCTCAACTACCATACGACCCTCTGGAAGTGCATCCAATGCGCCTGGTTTTACTTCTCTTGCGAAATAAAAGATTACCTGTTTTCTGCCGCCGCGTAGAGTTACATTCTGTGAATGTAAGAAATACGTTTGGCCTTTACTGTTTTTGTGTGAGTATGCCATATTTGACATGGTTAATGAATGTACCCCTAATCTAGGCGTTTCATCTGATTTAGTCAAGACTTTTTAAGATGACGTTAAAAACGCGTTATCTTGACATAAAAAAACACCCAGGATTCTGAGTGTTTTTTTTTACCACCTAAAAAAGAAAATTATCTTTTCTTCTTTTTAAGAACTTTCTTCTTCTTAGAAGTTTTCTTAACTTTTTTGGCGGGTTTCTTTTTCTTTGCGGGCATAGGAATGAAGTTAGGGAATTACTTTCATTATCAAGTTATTTATTTAAATTGCAAGTAATTTTTTTTTGTATTACTCTAAAAGCGATTTTTTAAAAA
>CAYHSM010000112.1:0-3559 GCA_964359325.1 uncultured Candidatus Peribacteria bacterium | reverse complement strand
AATAAAAACCTAAATTTAATCGTGCAAGATTTGGAAAAAGGAAATTTTGATGAACTGTAATCAAAGCTCAATTTCCGCCGCAATCCGCTGCATTGAGGTCAAACAAATTTCTGTAAATTTTTCTAGCGGAAGATTTAATCCTTCAGGATTGGAACACATTGCAACTTCATCCCTTCTCGTTCCTGCTGCAAATTTAGGTTGTTTTAAAAATCTTTTTACAACAGAAGAAGCCTTAACCTCAGCCAATTTTCTGCTCGGATAAATAAAAGCGACAGCCATAATCAAACCTGTCAAAGAATCCGCGCAAAAAATCGACCATTCCGCTTTATTCTTACAATTTACACCTGTAAATCTCGCATCATGAGCTTGAATAATTTTGTGCACAATTTCAGGAAATTCTAATCCGTATTTTTTTAGCGCCTCTTTTGTTTTTGCAGGATGTTGCTCCTTAAATTCACCTGAAAAATCAATATCATGGATAAGCCCGGCAAGCGTCCAGTCTTCTCTAGGAGGATCATTCGGACCAAGCAGGTTGTTTTCTTTGAAATAGTCGTACAAACCGCCCATGCAAGCCTCTAAGGCAAGTGAATGATAAAAGATATTCTTTTCGAGCTGCTGTTTTGCTGCATCATAATATTTTTGGCGGTCGTAAGGCATATGATTAATTTAATAAATATTTAATCAGGACTCTGCTTGCCATGCCTTAATATCAGCCTCATTATTACGATGCATTCCAACAAACATCGCTCTTAAACATGTTTCTTTTCCTAAGTCGCCGACCAAATCTTCAGTTCTCAATGTTTCTCCTGCCATAGAAACTATCCCTGAAACGCCTCTAAATCCTTTTAGAAGGTCGCCATACAAACCAGCTACTGCCTCATCATCTTTACCTAGTAACGATCCATCAGATTTTTCCATAGTTTAAATTGTTAAATTAGATACCGTGTCTACTTTTTGGGGTACAGATCATGGTGGGCGCTGAGGGATTCGAACCCCCGACCCTCTCGGTGTAAACGAGATGCTCTAACCAACTGAGCTAAGCGCCCAAAACACGCAATAATTTTTATCACAGGACAACAAAGATAGCAATAAAAATTCGCAACACAGCACCTACCCCAACAAAAAACCGTTATTCTTTAACCACTTTTCACAATCTTTATAATTCGGCATTGCAGACTCAACCAACTGCCAAAATTTCTTTGAATGATTAAATTCTTTCAAATGAGCAAGTTCATGCGCGCAAACATATTTAAAAACTTCCCTTGGCGCAAAAAGCAATCGAAATGCAATATTAATGTTGCGTTTAGTACTGCAACTGCCAAAACGCGAACTTGTTCTTTTGAATCTGCAATTTCTAAAATTTTCCTGAAAATACAATTGATTAAGCTCACTTAAAACTTCGCACAAATAAGAAATTTGATCTTTTATAATTAGCTTTTCAGTTAAATTTTGAATAGTTTTTTGAGCAGCGGAAAGCTTTAGATCAGTAGCAAGTCCAATTTGTATTAAACTACCATTTCTCAAATGGACTTTGGATCTATCCCCTACAATAACATTCACATTCAAATCATAAATCTTATTATGTGTAACAATTCTCCCGCCATCTTCATACACTGGACTGATAAAATCATTGCCGGAAACTTTAGATAAGCGCTTTTGTGCCCATTTCAAAAATTTCAAAATAATCTCATCGCGTTTACCGCCTCGCGCAAAACGACTTAATTTCAAGACCACTTCCCCATTCTTAATTCTAACTGAAGAAGTCGCACGCAAAACCGGCAGATAAACAACATTATAAACCTTATCGCCTATTCTTAATTCTTGAGGATAATTCATTGATTGACTAACAAATTAAACATCTTATCCAGATCTGTTTTTATTTCTTCGCCAACCACAGGAACAATTCCTTCTTCAATAAATACTTTTGAAGAAAATCTATCAAGCCCTTTACCGATTTTTTCATCAGGCTCATTATTTGCGGCATATTCAGCAAACTTTTTAATGATCAATTTAATCTTGTCCTGGCCGTAATTTTTGGCGATATAATCAAAAACACATGAAGCGGTCTCATACAAATAATGTTCATTTGATTCTTCAACTTCGCCAATAGACTTACTTAAATCAGAGTACGGTATAAAATTTTCCCCTTTGACACTCTTAAAACGCAAACCGTCACTCGCGCAATAACTTGGCTTGTCTTTAACGTCCGGTATTTGCGTTGTCACATAAATCGCAATACCTTCATTTGCCCAACGCGGCAAATGCAATTCTCCGGTAAAAATATGCGTAAATTCATGAGCATTCATACACTTATCAGACCCGACAGCTGCCGTAAGTCCTCCATCAGCCCTCTTTTTTATTGATCTGATCGCGCTATCCAATTGATCTTTTGTACGGTAATAATAAATGGAACTGAATGAAGTTGCTGCATAAGCCTTACTTTCCTGCGCCAAAGGGAAAACCACATAAACTTTATTATAAAACGGAACCAGACCAAGCTGTTCTTTTAATAAAGGAAAACAATACTGCAAATCACTAAGATGCTCCTCTGCCAATAACTCATAGCCTGTCGGAACTACAACTGCAAACTGTCCGGACTCGAAAATTTGATACCCATTGCTGCAATTGACCAAACAAGGATGGTACACAGGAAATTCACGATTACTTTTTCCGGCACTTTTTTCTGCATTTGAACAAGAGAATTTAGCGCAAGATAAATCTTCACCGGACCAGAAAAACTCGGTATTTTCTTCTGGCGCATTTTCTTCAACCGTACGATCTTCAACTATATAAGTAATCCGAAACAAGTACAAAGAAACACCAAGCACCAAGGGGAAAACTATCAAAACAACAATCAAGAGTTTTTTATTCATATAAAATGTTCATGGTACCCGGATTATACACTTTGCTCGAACCTTTTTCGATATGTAAACAGATTACCACTGAAACTTTTATTGCAAAACATCCATAAATCGCTATAATTACGCACTAACAACACATTATGTCTGAACACATAAATAGTAGACGAGAATTTCTTAGGGATGTGGGTAATATCGTGGCTTTGACTGTTTTAGGTAGCGGTTGCAGTGCATCTTATCAAAAATTAAATCCACTTCAAATGACATCAACCTTACAAGAACAACCAGTACCACCACTTGCAGATATCCATATTCACACAGATTGCGCTCATAGTCCTGAAAGTATTAAACGCCGTGCAGACGAATTTCAAATACCCGCTTTCCAAGGAAAAACGGTTGATGAAATTCGTTCTATTATTACTCTTCCGGCAAGCGAGGCTATAACACCGGCAAGAAATCCGGAAGAGGCAATAAAAAAGTGGGACAGATGGTATAAATGTTTACAAGAAACAAGGAAAGCGTATACGAGCCCGAAAGTTATTGCGGCTCTCATACGCGATGTTGTTGAAGATTCGGCCAATAGCGGAGTTGGTTTGGTTGAATTGCGTTTAAGCCTGCTTTCTACCGTTGATACTTTATTAAATAATTTAGGTTTAAAAGATGCATCGCCGGAAGTTTTTTGGAAATATGCCGTAGAAGTG
>CAYHSM010000111.1:274-3562 GCA_964359325.1 uncultured Candidatus Peribacteria bacterium | reverse complement strand
ATATACGGTTCGGGGCTCGGCTCGCCCCTCACCCAAATTTTTCTTCCACTTCGTTTCAGAAAAACTTCGTATATCCCTAACGTTGTGCGAAAGCGGTTTTGAATCATAAGGAGAAGCGGCGCTTGACTTTAGACAACAAAAGAGTATTATCGCAAACCATTCTTTAATCAAAGTCAATATGGCACTTATTGAAATGTTCCAAGGAGATGCTGAGGCAAAACGCCAACCGCTCCTTAACGTCCTTAATCAAGGGCTTGCAGCAGCTGAAGGCACTGATTCAGCAATATGGTCTGGATCTGATGATCTACGTATTCAGTTTGTTCACGAAGGCAAGCTGGAACCAGATTGGTTAGATAGAGTTAACCCTGAATTAGCAGAAATTTATCGCGGTTGGCTCGAAGAGAACAGACCAAGAATTATGGCCGTTCTTAAAAGAGCTGAGTAAAGCGCGCCGCTTCTTTTTTAAAACAACTGATTCAAAACCGCCATCGCACAACAGAGACTATGCGGTTCCGTTCAGTCGCTTCGCTCCTTCACTCCACCCAACTTGACCGATGATATGCCTTCGGCATATTTTATCATCGGTCAAGTTCGCATGAGTCTCGGACGTTAGGCGTAATCGCTCGGAGTCGCAAAAGAAAAAATAATTAAATACCAACACTTCAATTAAGTAATTATGTCAAAAAAATTATCGGAAATCAAAAACTTGCTACAAGCAAGAGCAAATGAGAAAGTCAAAACAAGTTTTCAAAAATTTATCCCGAGTTCTCAAAAAGTTTACGGTGTTAAAGTTCCTGAATTAAATCAACTTGCCATAAAATACAAGACTGCAGGATTTGAACTTGTTGAAAAACTATGGAGATCTGGAGCATTTGAGGAAAAGCTTTTAGCAGCAAAAATAATGGGAAAACTTTGTAAAAAAGACCCCGAGAAAACTTTACAACTTATTGAAAGTTTTTCAAAAGAAATTGCTGACTGGGCTGTTTGTGATACTTTAGCAACTCAAGGAGTAAGAGGGATTATAAAGATTAAACAAAAAGAAATCTTTTGGATTTCTAAAAAACTTGTCAAATCTAAAAACTTTTGGGAGAGAAGATTTGCTGTCGTTTTGTTAATTAATTTTGCAAAAGATAAATTTTTGACAAAAGAGATTAAGGAAATCATCAAAAATGTTGAAAGCGATAAAGAATATTATGTTAAAAAAGCAGTTGAATGGGTAAAAAGAAAATTAAAGTAGCGACCCCTCGCGACTCTCCTCACCACTTCGTGGTTCGTCGCCACACCCTGCGGGCTTTCGCTTCGTTCAGGACGCCTAACAGCGATTAACAGGGAAATTCCTGCGAAATTTCCCCAAATTCGCCTACGGCGAACTTCTGTTAATCGCATCCGTTAAGTGAAATAATCAAAATTTTTAAACCTTTAAACTATGAGTATTTTTAACTTTCTAAATAAAAAAAATAATGAGCCAGATGAGATAGTATTGAGAACTGCTTTTGCTTTCAATAAATCAATCTCTGTAGGTCAAAAAATTCTTGCAACAACCTTTAACAAAATAAAGGAGCTAAAAGGACTTCAAGAAAATGATGATTTGGACTTCTCCAATGAACAAGGTGCACTTATTGCAAAAGAAGTAGCTAAAATTTCACTTTTTTGGCTTACGAGAGATATTTGGACTTATATTGTTAAAGATGAAAATGACGCAAAGAAAGCAAATCTACTTCTTTTTTCATGGTTCAAAGATAAATATAACGTAGAACATAATGATGTTGAGGAATATGCAAAGGCGGCAGGAACATCGGAAGAAGTCCAAATCTATGGTAAAAATGTTGCAAGAATTTTTGATTGCTATGGAGCTGTCGAAATACTGGAAATAAATACACTACTCATTATTTTTTTTGAAGAATTTGTTAAAAATACAAAAGACGCTTTTAGCCTCCCACTAGAACAAATAAAGGAAAATATAAAGTAAAAATTTTGATTACATCACTTAACACAGAATATGCGGTTTCGCTCCCGTTGGTCGCTACACCCATATTTGCCAGCGGTCGCCCTGCGGGCATATTGTACCGCTGTCAAACATCGCCTAGTCTCGAACATTATGTGAAATCGTGGACTTCGGACGCCTAAATAATCTATAATTAACGTAAATTAACGTAAAATATATGACAATCAATTTACTACAAACAATTTGGGGTGGATTCTTAGCATCAATTGTATGGTTCATAATTGGAGGGATTTTCTATATGAATCCCCTGGTTAGTAAAATCCACAAAAAGTTTGAGAATTCGCCAGCGGTGAAACAATGGAACAATACTAAGCTTTTCTTAATCTACATGTATCTTTTTATCCTGTTAGAGTGCTTGTTATTCGCTCTTGTTTACTCATTTATCAAGCCCGTCTTTCCTGGGGGCGTGATTACCAATGGTCTAATTTTAGGATTAGTATTAGTGGCTGTAAATTTAATACCAAGCATCTCGGGCAGATGGATTCTATCTACCTACCCAAACAAATTACTTTTTGTGGATTTTATAGGTGGAGTATTGGGAAGCTTTGTAATTGGATTAACTCTTGCATTTATAATTTAAGGCGTCCTTCGTCCACGACATCACATAACAATGAATAACTGGTTCACTCATTCCGCTCCGCTCCATTCGTTCACCCAAATTTTGTGGCGGTATGCGCTATCGCGCAAATTGTACCGCCACAAAACTTCAGTTATTCATGAACGTTAGCTGAAATATTCTTTATTTTTTGATCGCAATTACCATGAAAGAACTCGATGAAAAAGATTTCGAACAAGCCATTTCCAACCACCATGTTACAGGAAAATATACGTCAAAAAGAAAATGGGTTGTAGACGATATTTTTGAAAACTATACGTTTAAAAATTTAGTATTAATAAAAGGTAGTTTTTCATGCAGTCTTTTCAAAAACTGCACGTTCATAAATGTATTTTTTGAATCCGTACATTTAGATGAATGTGATTTTAAAAATTGTAACTTTAACAATGTAACATTCAAAAACTGCACAACTGAAGGTACTGAATTCACTAACTGCAATAATATGCCTCAAATAATGTAGAACCTCACCCTAAGGGCTTGTTCGAAATCAACAAGTTTTTATGGTGGGGAATGTCTACATGCCGCAACACACAACAAGGAGGTCTCAATGGCCAAGCTCATGAGGGACAAACGTCCCGATGGAACGTACCTCGTCTGGTTCAAAGGCGACAACAAGCACCTGAACCACTGGCACGTTGCCCCCGATGGCACTGTGCTCTCGGTGAAA
>CAYHSM010000111.1:0-264 GCA_964359325.1 uncultured Candidatus Peribacteria bacterium | reverse complement strand
GCCAGCACATCAACGACGTGACGGGATTCGACTGGAACACCAGATGGGTTGAAACTGACGATGAGTAAAACCACTTAGGCATGTAAGACATTCCCCCACCCCACATTTGAGGGCTCTCTATAAAAAGAGAGCCCTCATTCCCTTAAAAAATAAAGAATACATCAGCTAACACGCACTTTGCGGCTTCGCTCCCTCTGGTCGCTCCACCAATATTTTGGCCTGTTAAAGCACTTCGTGCTAAATTGTAACAGGCCAAAACATCGC
>CAYHSM010000110.1:0-3592 GCA_964359325.1 uncultured Candidatus Peribacteria bacterium | reverse complement strand
AAAACATTAATGATAAGCAAAAAAATACTGCACAAAAAATTCCTGCAATTTTTCCAGTTCTCATTTAATTATCCTCCATCCACAGAAGCTGATAGTAATCTATATATTTAAGCGAAAACTGTCAATCTATAGTCAATGAAGACATGGTTGAGGATGCAAAGGCTGCTCTTGGCGAGCAGGTCAGAGTGTTGCTCATTTCTCCCTATAAGTCGCACACGCGGCATTGCCGGCAGCGGGGTTGATTTCATTTCGGAACAGACATGGTGTTCCCGAAAAGTTCTTCCTGTACTTCACACTTCCCAAGACCCATAAGAACGTGTATATTTCAACCATTAACAAAGGGAATGAATTAAAAGTATAATATCGAGAGAAACCATTCTATTCGACTCAAAGAGGACGTAAGTTTATGCAGGATTCTGTTTCGCAGGACATTCAAAAAGTGGCGCAAGCATTGCTCAAAGCGGTGTATATACCTGGTGCAAACATTGCGGTGTGCCTCAATTCAGCTCTAAAATAATTCCTAACTTGGCCCTTTAGAGCGGGTTCTGTGCTCATAAGCGATTCTGAAGGGAAAAGTATTAAATTTGACACCGTCATCTATACAAGTTCGACAACACAATCGGAGAGCGAACCGGACGAGGTCAAAGCGAATGAAATTGCCTGCGGTGTGCATGTAGTAAGAAGCCTTGGTCCGGAAGAACTCCATGCAGGGTATGAGCATATTGCTGGTATTAAGCGTCTGAAAAGGACTCAAATATCGGGAATAGAGTATCCGATTAACAATACATCGTTGGGCATTATCTTCGCGGTTGACTCGGATATTCCGATCGAAAAGATTGCGGAACATATGATTCTCTTGAACAAGAGCTATCTGTCGTCAGAGTGGCCGGACATGGTTGTGATTCTCACGCGGGGCACAGTTAATTACGCTGTGGCATTTCTTGGCGAACCTATAAAAGGTGATTTCTTACTTCCCACTATCACGGATTTTCCTGTCACCCCTATGTATGTGCATGTCGTTGCGCGGGGCATAGGGTTGCTTTCGATGAACAGAATGTGTGCTCTTATTTTCATGCACTTGACGACCTTTTCTCCAGGTACAAAACTGCCAATCGCGGATGAGGTTTTGGAAGGTGTTTTACCCCTTGGACTTACCCTCGGTGCTTACCAATTCAATCTGAAGTGCCAGTTAGTCCCCACGCGCAATAAACTGTGGGAGCAAGGAATAATTGGGCCTCTTCCATTCCGCATTGAGGATAGTAAAGGAAATCTTCTGTCTCATCTGCAATTTATCCCGTGGCAAGATGGCGGAGTAATACGGTTAATCGGAAAACTGCCGTTGGACGGAATTCTTGTTTTCCTTGGAAATGTGGCAATAAATGCGCAGATAATCAGACAGTCGGATGGAGCAATTTCCAGTGTTCTTCCCATACAGGAAGCACAATTCAGAGAAATGCTAGCGCGGTTTCAGTTGCAATCTAACATGAAGGTGAGAGCGGAAAAACCAAAATTGACTATCTCAAAATATGCCGATGAAGGAACCTCTTCGCCTTTTATGGCACGGTTATTTCTTGGGATTCTGCGTCTCCGCGAAGTTGTTTTCAATGATAATACGAAGCGTGAAGAATTCGACAAAGTGTATCAGTTCGTTGTGGAGACGCTCATGAATGCCCGGACAACCTCAAAGGAAATTACACAGACATTGACTGAACACAGCCGCAAGGTGTTGCAAGGTGAAATTGCCAGCTTAAGCGGACACGTTATAAACATTAATGAGAGTATTGATAGCAAGTTACGCAAACAAGTCGAAGAGTTCCTTAATATGACTGTACGGGTCCTCAAGGATGGAATGCAAAAACTTTTGACGGGTATGCAGATGAATATTGGGTTCCTGTATCTTAAGCAAGGAGCTTTTGAGAACGGAATTGCTTCTCTTGCCAAAACACAACCAGAATTAGCTGCCTATTTCCAGGAAACTCGGAAATGGTCTGAGCAGCTGATTTTAATTAGGAATGACTTGCATGGAGTTTGGATGCTACCCAGAATGGGATACAACGAAACTTCCGGCGGCATACAGACCGTGGAACCCCAAATCTCGGGGCAACCAGTTTCTGAGTTTGTGGAGTACATGTTAGATCGCCTCTGTTGTTTCGTTGAGGAAGTTTCGGTCTTTGGTTTACAGGCCCAAATGCCTTCGGGTATTTCGATAACAGAAATACCCGTATCAGACAGAAAGGCCGACCAACCAGAGCGGTTTCAGTTAACTTTCGTTAATGGCGGAATGCCAATTTGGAACATTGCGTACCACGTTAGCAGGTTTGAGGAAACCTAAATCGCCGTGCTTGTTATTATTATTGGCGAAGGAAAACACCCAATTCTTTTACCTCTTTTCTCCCCATGCATGGATTTAAATATTACGCTTTCACTACTAATCTTCACCTCTCATTGTAAAAGGACGGTGAAGACTTGTAGATAAAGCCGACACTTTGAGGAATATATCTTCCACCTACCTAAGTCACATTTTTGAAATGTTTAAAAGTGAAGATTTTAAGCGAAAATTATTAACGCAGTAAATGAGGCGCAGGGGGCACCCGCCCTGACCGAAAAAGTAATAGGCTATTCCCGGTCGCCGTCGAGCCAATTGTTAAAAGTCCCTCATTATTGTTTTTGCAGTTACGTCGTTAATAAAGCGTCTTTGTGATTTTCTCTGTGCCGTTGATTAGTTCAGCGATTTCTTCCGATGTAGACTCACGATGCTTTTTATGACCGCATATGTTTCTAAGGTCACCCAACCTCTGAATAAAACGCCATTGCGGAACATCGAGCGCATTACTGCTTTTTAGTAGATCATTAAAATCGGCGATTGAAGGGTCTTTTTTCTTCAGTGTGAGGCCGTGATTCATACAAACCTGCGAGAGGTGAAATTCGAGCACAACACCGGCAACGACACCGGCAGCACGAAGAAAGCCATTCTTGTGAAGTTCACGAGCAGCATCTATTTCTGAATCGAATAAATCAGCTTGAACCAACTGCCGAATGTCAAAAAGACTACTTTCAAAACGTGATGATAGAGACTTTAAGATTTCGAGTTGGACTGCGAAACGCATGATTACAGCAGCGAAGTCGTCAAACGGCATTTCACCCGAATACTTGTTCGGGGTTGCACGTAACCCCATTAGCCAGTCTTGAATTTTGTATGTGGTAGCATCCACGCTTTTACGTTTAGAATCGGCTTTATAAAAGGCCTCAAATTCGCCTAATCGGTCCGGCAATAATTGTTTAATGATTGCAAATGCTTCTGTGTACCACTTTTGGTACTTGCTCTCAAATGCACCGGCGACCTTGTCCTTTACCTCTTGATGCTCCTTATCGAGTTTTTTCCCCTGTTTTTCCATTGCCCGAAAAGTGAGGTCAAGATACATATCTTGGCCGAGTTCAATTAAGGTAGCGATATCTTTTTTATATTTGTCTAAGTTTGTCATCATTTCACCCTTCTAACATTATCTTTTATGCCGCGTGTGTCTTTTTGTATCTACCGAATCACTTAATGGCTTTTATATTTATCAAAACTTCGTCGGCCACTTCCGGGCCG
>CAYHSM010000109.1:0-3594 GCA_964359325.1 uncultured Candidatus Peribacteria bacterium | reverse complement strand
GCCCATCTATTACAGATATCAACGGTCCAAGTATTGCTACCATCCATAATATAACATCTTGAATTTCTTTTTGTTCTCCAAATTTGCCCAAAAAATGCTCGCCCAATTTATACAAGCCAACCCCCGCTAATATTTCCAAGACACCGCGTATCTTCAGTCTGGTAGCCAATTTTTGAGCTGAAACCGGATCGGTCACCTGTTCTAATTGTGATACTGCGGATTTAGCTATATCCGAAACAATCTCCGCTCGTCTGGAATCTTCACCGGCTCTCTCAATAACACTTTCCGCCAAATCAGCCCTTCTACGCAATTCTGAAAATATATTATCCTTTTCCATCACTGTAATTATACACAGCAAACCCCTTTAGTCAATTTGCTTAAGTCATCAATTTATGGTAAAATAGTACAAAGCTATAAAATTAACAAAAACGAATATGGATAATATAAGCATTCTCCCAATTCTCAAGAAAATCCCGATTTTCGCGGATTTAAGTGAAACCGAACATCAGGCGATAATCAAAAATATAATTTTGAATTATTTCCCCGTAGGCTACACATTTTTCACGGAAGGAAGCCCGGAAAATGATGCGGGAATGTTTATTATCAAACACGGAATGGTAAAAATAACGCGTAAAGACCCCCTTGGAAATGAAAAAGAAGTTGCCGTCCTCTCCGACAATGACTTTTTCGGAGAAATGGCGCTGGTTTTAAATGAACCGCGAAATGCGACTGCAACCGCAATAGGAGAATGCGAAGCCTTTCAGCTAAAAAAATCGGACTTCATGGCGTTGATGCAAAATAGTCCTACAATGGCGAATAAAATTTCAACGGAATTTTTAGATAGAGAAAAGAAAAATAAATGAGAAAATTCCCAATTTTTAATTACTAATTTCTAATGAATCCAATATTTATCGCGCACCTCATCGCTGATTTTTTACTCCAACCTACATGGCTTGTTAGATGGAAAAAAGAAAGCGCGAAGGGAATTATTGTCCACGCTTTTATTCATTCTGCGATTCTCGCCGTATTAATTATTCCTCAAACTGTTTTAACCGTCGCCGTTATTTTAATAATTGCGCTTATCCACGGCATAATTGACCATATAAAAATCAGCCTGCCTAAAAAATCTTTTGAGCCTGCATTCTTGCTTGATCAGGCTATTCACGCCGCGATTTTGCTTTTTGCGATACGATTTTTGCCGTTTAATTTAAACTTTTGGAGTTCGGAATTCGGAATCTTAACACTGTCAATTTTGGCATTTTTCAGTTTTGGCATAGGGCTTTGGAATCTAATGCATATTAAAAGTTATCCGGTTTACAATTTCGCTCAAAAAACAACACGGGTTTTCGCAGTCACACTCGTGTTTTTCGCCTTTATCACACTGGCAATTCTTCCCCTATTTTAAGCTTATTTTTAGCGCGCGATTTAATCGCCCGATGTTCTCTCCGCACAGACAGAATGCTTTTTTTAATTTGCATATCCAGCCTGTCTTTCGCTAAATCAACAGCTTTTGTAATCATGTGGCTCGCTTCGCAAGCGGTTAAAGTTTCAGAGGGAAGTTTCAAAACCATTTCAACTTCATAAGCTGAATGTTTATCAAATCTCTGTCCTTTTACTTGTAAAATAACGGCATCAGCCGGAAAACGGTTAAGAATTTTTTCAAATTTGGGAAGTTTCGTAAAAACATAGTCCCTCAATTTAGCCTCCTCTGTTTGGGACATGTTCTTAAAGAAGAAAACTGTCTCCATAGAAATAAGGGTTAAAGGGTAAAAATGGCTTATTTATAAGGTTTTTGGATTATATTAAGTATAGTCCTTGAAACTAAAAAAGCAACAAGAAACAACAAAAAACATTTGACATTTGCCACTTAATATTTGAGCTTTAAGCTTTATTTGATATTTGCCTGCCCCTCTTTGGCGTGGGGGCTTTGAACTTTGATTTTCAACTTATATATTAATCCAGCCAACCCGATAATAAACAGAATTATACTTATAACTTGGGCGGCGCGAAACTGCCCCAAATATAAACTGTCCAGACGCAATCCTTCTATCGCATATCTGCCGAACGAATACCATATAAGATATGCGCATAAAATAATTCCGTAGGACGCGTTGCCTTTATCCGCCTTAAATATTTTTCTCGCCAATAAAACCAATACGATAAATCCGATTAAATTCCATATGGATTCATACAAAAATGTCGGATGAAAAAACTCAAAATCTTCAAATCCTTGCGGCCGTTTTGCAAAAGGTATAAATAATTTCCACGGTAAATCGGTTGGCCGTCCGAATGCTTCGCTGTTAAAAAAATTTCCCCAGCGTCCTAGAGACTGCGCGAGAAGAACGCCAGGCATAATAATATCCGCATAAAGCAGCCAATGAATTTTATGAATTTTTAGATAAGTGAAATATGCTGCGGCACCGCCTAAAAGAGCCCCGTGAATCGCCAAACCTCCTTTCCAAATCTGCAAAATCTGAGCGGGATTTTCGGAAAAATATTGAAAATTAAATAAAACATAATATATACGCGCGCCCAATACTCCAGCTAAAATCAGCCAAAACGCCATATTGTCTATATGCTTGATCTCAATTTCCCTGCGTTTCGCCTCCCGCAAAGCGTAAATATAAGAAAGAATAATTCCGGCGCCGATTATGATTCCATACCAGTGGACGGAAACCGAGCCTATTTGGAACGCAAGATGACCGGGAGATTGAAACATGAGTAGTGGAATTATTTATTAGAAATGCGTTTAGGATTTTTCCATTCTAATCCCAGAAAATTCTCCTTACTCACAACTTTTTTCCCGCTTTTTTGCTCCACATCTTCCCGCGCTTTCCCTGCAACTTCACCGCCCTGTTGCGCAACCCGTTTATTCTGCGGAAAACCTTGCGCATCTCTATTCTTGGCAATTTCTGTAGTTGCCGCTTCTCCAAGCATGGAGAAGATGAGTTCCAAATCAGTCATGTGATCGCGCAGATTTTCGCGTTTAAGATCCTTATATTTTTTGTGCTGGCTCGGAGTAATGCCGAAAGTAGCTTTGGCTATCTCTGCCGTTAGAATGGAGTATTCCTTGCCTTCCTTGACTCCCCGTTTTTGCCATTCATCCGTGAGAGTTTCGCGCACTTCAATACCTCTCATTCGTTTTTCAACCCAGCCATCCGGATAACCTTTTGCTTTATATAATGCTCTGGTTCTTTTTGTGCCCAATTCAGGATCTTCAATCTCCTGAACTCGTTCATAGCCCACTTTTGCCAGCCACATTTTGAACGGTTCAGCTTTTGGAGAAGGAATGGTTTGAATTATTCTAAAAAGCGTTTCGGTATTTGCGCAATCGGTTTCATAAAATTTGCCGTCCGGAGATATTAATTTCAGTTGTCCGATTTTTTCGGACAACTGAATATCTCCTTCTTTTTCTATCTTTTTCTTTAGATCATTCCAATATTTCCTTGGTCTTTCACTGTCAGTTAAAGTCTCTATGACATCTATGATAGAAAACCACCATTCGTTTTTATATATAATTCTTCGTACCTTTTTACCTTTGAAAATTGCGATTTTTGTTTCCTGATTGTCAGTGTCATTTTGCACAAAATCATC
>CAYHSM010000108.1:1384-3666 GCA_964359325.1 uncultured Candidatus Peribacteria bacterium | reverse complement strand
CAACAAAACCATTCAGTGACGTAGACGGCAAATCATGGTACGGCGGATGCGTTTCTGCGCTAAAAGATATAAAGATAGTAAAAGGCAATCCTGACGGCACATACAAACCGATCACAAACATCAATCGCGCAGAATTCTTGGCTTTAGCCATTCGCACATACAGTGAAATGCTTGACGAAGAAGAACAGACCGAACTTAACGCCAAATTAAACGCAACGACATTCGCGGAATCATTCTCTGACGTAGGCAAAACCGCATGGTACGCAAATGTCGCGTCTGTAGCCAAAGATTTGGAATTTGTACAAGGCAGAACTTGCGGCACGAAGAAATGTTTTGACGGCAGCTCAAACATCACAAGAGCTGAAGCCACAACAGTTCTCTTCAGGATATTTGACGAGATGTTGTAGGAAACCGACATTCCTCGCGAAACTTTAAACAACAATCACAAAAGCCCTCGGTAATCCCGGGGGCTTTTTAGTTGCATCGTAAATTATTCTTTGCTATACTAATATCAGAAATTCTGAAATTATTTCCAACTTTCTAACCAAATGAACACAATTGTACAAGTAAGAAATAAAGGACAATTTACGATTCCTGCAGCAATGAGGGAAAAATTGGGAATAGAGGAAGATAGTATTTTAAGCGTCAGTTTATTGGACAGCGGAGCCATAATTATTATTCCAAAGAAATTGGAAACACCCTCAATTTTAAAGGAAACTGCCACTTTGGCAAAAAAACACGGGGTGACACTGGAAGAAATGTTGGCTGACCTGGATGAAATAAGACATAATTCCTGAATGATGATTAAGATTTTCATTGATAGCAGTGTATTAATTGCCGGACTTATTTCAGATGAAGGCGCATCGTCAAAAATTTTGAGTTTTTGCGAAAGCAAAATTGTAGAGGGATGGATTTCAAGTCAGGTGATTAAAGAAGTTGAAGAGAATATAAAAAGAAAAATCCCTCAAATATTAAACGGTTTTCAAAAATTAAAATTAAGCTCTAATTTAAAAATTTTAAAAATCCCGAATCCGTCAATTTTAGAAAAGGCTCGAAAATGGATTAAGGATAAAAATGACGCGCCGATTTTGGCCGCAGCAAAACAATTGGACATTGATGTTCTTTTAACATTGGACTTAAGGCATTTTATCAAGGATACAAACGTATCCAAAAAATCTGAACTGCAAATAATGACCCCGGGAGAATTTCTGAAAGGATTTATAAAATTTTGCTGAAACCACTACGATTTCTTCAACGCCGGATGGCCCAATATAGATTTCATCTGATAAATAGCGATCTGATTTAGCTTCAATAATCTTTCTTCCAGCTCAATGCCTTGCTTGATTAGCTCCGCATTAAGACTTTTACGAAATATTTTTAAAGATACTCTTAATGAATTAGTTCGGAACGAAATTGGGGTTTAAAACAGCTTTTGATTACACTGGCAAATCAAATTCAGCCAGATTTTAAGAAAATTTTAACTTTGGTTGCTATAACAGATTGGCAAACTTTTAAACAATCAAAATTGAAAAACAATGACGGCAAGCATTTGTTAATTTTAATTTGCCTAATAAATGAAAATGAATGTAAAATTATAACTGTAATAGATAGTTCGAAAATTCATAAATACTTATAAATATGCCAGAAATTACTTACGATCCGGAAGTACAAATTCTAAGTATTCGTCTAAGCGACGATAAAATTGTCGATAGCGATTTGGAAGGCGATTTTGTTATAGATTATGACGCTAAAGGGAATATAGTTAATATCGACATTATGGATTTTAATCTGAAAAAACTCTCTAAATCCAAATAGTCTCTACGTTATTCTACCATCGCAACTTAAGCATGTTTTCTTAGCTTTTCAGCCGCATCAGTCTTCTCCCAAGTAAATTCCCTTTCTGTCCTCCCAAAATGCCCGTAAGCCGCCGTATTTTTAAATATAGGGCGTCGCAATTTTAGAGTTCGTATAATACCCTGCGGAGAAAAATCAAAATATTTTTCAACCAACTTTACCAAATCGCCATTTTTTAGTTTCCCGGTGCCAAAAGTATCAATATTTATTGAAACCGGATCCTTCACGCCGATCGCATAAGCAACTTGTAACTCACATCTCTCTGCCAATCCCGCAGCCACAATATTTTTTGCAGCGTAACGCGCCATATACGCTCCACTGCGATCAACTTTGGTAGAATCCTTACCTGAGAAACACCCTCCTCCATGTCGCCCCATTCCTCCATAAGTATCCACAATAATTTTGCGTCCGGTAAGTCCGCAATCTCC
>CAYHSM010000108.1:0-1284 GCA_964359325.1 uncultured Candidatus Peribacteria bacterium | reverse complement strand
CGCTTGTCTGCTACTATACTAGTGCCACATCTGTCAGGCAAGTATCAAAATCCACCAAACAAAAAATCATCCATGCAGCCAAAAATATCCATTGTCATCATTCATTACAATACTCCGCAGTACCTCAAGACTTGCCTTGATTCGATTTTTGAACAAACTTACAAAAATATTGAGGTTATTTTTATTGATAATAATTCTCCGGACAAGTCGGGTTTGGAATTTGTGCGGACGCAGTACGGACATAAAGAATCTTTATTGATTGTGCCGAATGTGGAAAATTTGGGATACGCGAAAGCTGCAAATCAAGGGATCAGAGCCGCATTGCATCCCGAGTCCTCTTCCGCAGATTTCTCCCCGGCCGATTACATTGTCATCACAAACCCTGACATTATTTACACTCCAACTTATTTTGAAAAAATAATCGCACGTGTGGAGCAAGACGAAAAAATCGCAGCCATCACAGGCAAAGTCTGTAAGTACGATTTTGATCGTCTAAAACCAACAAACATAATTGATACCGTTGGGCTTTTTGCCTACAAAAATCGCCGTGTGATTGATGACGGCCAGGGGTTGATTGACGAAGGACAATTTGATGAAGAATGTGAAGTTTTTGGAGTCTCCGGCGCGTGTCCTTTGTATCGCGCAAAAGCTTTGGAGGATGTTAAAATTTTGGGAGAATATTTTGATGAAGATTTTTTCATGTACAAAGAGGATGTGGATTTGTCATGGAGATTTTTGTTATACGGATGGAAAAATTTATATTACCCGAAAGCTGTTGCATATCATGGCCGCGGCACAGGAGTGCAGCGCAGATTTTTCAATAAAGAAATTCTGGCAAACCGCAGCAAATTGAGCAAATTTCAGAAAAAACATTCTTTCAGGAATCAATATTTAATGGAAGCAAAAAACGAACTTTGGTCAAATTTTTTCAAAGATTTTTTTTATATTATTTTTAAAAAACTGGCGATTTTTGCGTACATAACTCTACGCGAGCCGTATTTGTGGGGAAGCTATTTTGAGTATTTAATGAAACTTCCGCGCGCTTTAAAAAAACGCCAAATTATTATGAAAAACAAAAAAATTTCAAACAAAGAAATGGGGAAATGGTTTAAAAAGCAGAGCAAGTATTTGAAGAGCTAGAAGCACCACCCATGTATTATTTTTTCTGCGCCAAGTTTCAAGATTTACGGTATTTTAAAACCAGCTTGTAGACTAAATTAGCGTTTACGATATTTAAGGACGAGTTCGTCAGTGAGATTCAGTTCAGGTTTCAAATTCAGTTTC
>CAYHSM010000107.1:0-3761 GCA_964359325.1 uncultured Candidatus Peribacteria bacterium | reverse complement strand
TACACAAATTTAAATTGGTATGTTGATGAAAAAGTGCAATTTTACCGGCGAAAATAACGCGCACTTGAAACTATAAACAGGCCGAACGCGTTTCACGGATTGAAGCTTGGTTGTACTTGAAATGATGTAACCGAACACTGTAATCAAATGATGTAATCGAACACGCGTGAGGCATTGCTATACGATTGTGTTATACTCTACGCGGGCATTTTTCGATCATAATAAATTTTTATGCAGTTCATCGCTGATTTTCACATACACTCCCGATTTTCCAGGGCGTGCAGCAAAAAACTTACGCTGCCAAATAATGCCGCTTGGGCTCAAATAAAAGGGATTGATTTGCTAACTACTGCTGATTTTACGTATCCGGCTTGGTTTAAAGAGCTGCATGAACAATTGGAAGAAGTTGCTCCGGGGATTTATCAGCTCAAGCCACAATTTTCTTCCCTAGCTGAAATCCAAGTCCCAAAAAGTTGCCAAAAACCTGTGCATTTTTTCTTTACAACTGAAATCAGCCTTATTTACAAAAAAAACAACCGTGTGCGCAAAGTCCACCATCTTATTCTTTCTCCAAATATGGAGACTGCAGCCAAAATCAATATTGCCTTGGACAAGCGCGGAAATATCCGTTCCGATGGCAGGCCGATAATCGGAATGGACAGCAAGGAGCTGCTCAAAATTCTTCTGGATATTTCCACTGATATTCAATTGATTCCGGCACATATTTGGACACCTTACTTTTCCATTTTCGGATCAAAATCAGGATTTGATTCGGTTGAAGAATGTTTTGATGAGTTGGCGGATCATATATGCGCGCTGGAGACCGGATTGTCCTCGGATCCGCTCATGAATTGGCGGCTTTCACAGCTTGATAAATATGTGCTTGTTTCAAATTCAGATGCTCATTCTCCGCAGAAATTCGGGAGAGAAGCCACTGTACTTGATACTGAATTAAATTATCCCGCGATTCTTAATGCGCTCCGTAATGATCATGAAAAAGTGTTGGGGACAATTGAATTTTTTCCTGAAGAAGGAAAATATCACGCTGACGGACTGCGCGATGAAAAACTTTGTCTCTCACCTTCTGAGACCAAAAAATGTAACTTCCTTTCACCGCAAACCGGCAAGAAAATAACTGTCGGAGTGCTGCATAGGGTTGATGATCTTGCTGATCGTCTGCCCGGCATCAAGCCAAAAACTGCGCGCGGAGTTTGGCATATAATTCCTTTACCTGAGGTTATCAGTGAAATTTTCAAAATTGGCATAACCAATCCAAAAGTAACTCAAAAATATTTTGAATTTATAAGTATGCTTGGGCCGGAATTTTATATTTTGAAAGATTGTCCGCTGGAAAAAATCGCGAAGGTGGACTACCTTTTGGCGGAAGCTATAAGGAGAATGCGCGAATGTAATGTGATTTTGAAGCCCGGATACGATGGAGAATTTGGAGTAATCAAACTTTTTCAGCCCAAAGAACTTGAAATTCATTCGCAAGTTGCTATGGTTTAAAACCCCTAAACCGCGCCCGACAAATTCGCCAATTTCATGATAGGCAACATCACCGCAGCAACAACCATTCCAACAGTAATACCAATTACAACCAATATGACAGGCTCAATAACTTTTGAAATTCCGGAAATAGCCGTATCAACTTCATTCTCATAAAAAGTGGAAACCTTTGCCATAATTTCATCCAACTGCGCTGTTTTTTCACCAACATCTATCATATTCACAAGCATTGGGGGAAAAAGATCACTGGAAGCCAAATTCTCAGCAAGCGGAATACCTTGTTTAATATCTTCCACAGCCAAAAGCAGTCTTTTTCTATATACTTCATTGCCAATCGAATCTGCGGTTATCCGCAAAGTATCAACGATACCGACATTACTATCCAACAGATTGCTGAGAGAGCTTGCGAATTTGGCAAGATAAGCTTGTTTGAACAGTTTCCCGAAAATTGGAAGTCTTAACCTTATATTATCAAAGAAATATCTGCCACCATCCGTTTGTTTAAAAAATATAACAAACGCAATCAAGCCGCCAACAATAGATAAAAGCAAAATATAATGTCCCACAATAAAATCACTGGTCCCAACTACAATCCTTGTAATCAAAGGAAGTTCTCCCTGTGCGGAAGCAAATAATTCTTTTAATTTTGGAACAACATAAACCATCAGTCCAATCACAACTAAAATCAAAAGAACAAAAATAACAGTCGGATAAATCATCGCGCTTTTTATCTTGGACTTGATGGAATAAGCCTTTTCGCAATAATTCGCGAGATTTTCCAGGACTTTGCCAAGTTGGCCTGAAGCCTCGCCCGATTCGATCATACCGATTTCGGAATCCACAAAAATTTTCGGATAAGTCATCATGGCATTGGATAAACTGCTGCCGGACTCAATGTCATCCGCTATATTACTTATAATCATCTGTAGACGCGGACTTTTTTCCATCTGCGCGGCAAGAGATTGGAGAGACTTTATCATCGGGATACCGGAATTAATCATCACGGAAAGTAGATGGAAAAAATTGGCTTTTTCTTTGATGTTAACGCCTGAATGGCTGATAAAAAAACGATTGATGCTTCTGTACCAGTCAACTAACGCATTCCCGGTCGGCGCAGTATTTTTGAGTCCGCTTTTATCCAAGATAATACCAACAGAAGGTTTTTCTTCCTGAATATTAATTGTGATTTTTTCTCTAGCGGGTTCCTGTCCATCAATTTTAAAACTTTCCGTCCCGGTTGTAGCGAAATTTTTTTTATCCTCCATTTTATTCTGATTTACGTGCTACGCGATAAACTTCTTCAAGAGTTGTGAGTCCTTGCAAAGCCTTGATAATTCCTGCTTGTTCAAGCGTAACCATGCCATTTTTCAGAGCTGCATCTTCAATATCCAAAACACTGGCATTACTGCCAACTAATTTGCGCAACTCATTATTCATGCGGAAAACTTCATAAAGACCGACTCTCCCCTTATAACCGACATTGTCGCACTCGGGACATCCGGTCGCTTCGTAAAATTGTAGATTTTTAACCAAAGCAGGATCAACTTCGCCCTCAACATGCAGCTTGGATAAAGCATTTTTCACAAGTTCCAAAATCTCCGGGCTTGTTTGTGCGGGTTTTTTGCATTTTTCGCAAACCTTGCGCACCAATCTTTGAGCGATAATAAGCTCTATTGTGGAAGTCAAAAGATATGGAGCAATTCCCATATTAATGATACGAGTGATCGATTCCACAGCGCTGTTGGTATGCAAAGTTGAAAATACCAAGTGGCCTGTAAGCGAAGCCTCAATCGCGGTATTTGCAGTCTCTTTGTCACGGATTTCTCCAACCATTATGATATTTGGATCTTGACGCAGAGCAGTCCTCATTCCCATCGCAAAATCGTAGTCAATATCATGATGAACCTGACTCTGATTTAAGCCATCAAGCTGAATTTCCACAGGGTCCTCAATAGTCAAAATATTTACCTCAACTTTATTCAAACGGGTCAGACACGAATACAAAGTTGTAGTTTTACCTGATCCGGTCGGACCTGTATTGATAATGATGCCATTCGGCGATTTAAGTGCGGTTTCCAAATTTTTCAAAGCGGTCCCGGTAATGCCCAACTCGGCAAGATCAGGAATCTGGCGCGATTTATCCTGGATACGCATTACGATTTTTTCCCCGTTTACAGTCGGCAGAGTCGAAACACGAAGATCCATGGATTTTCCGTCTTTCGTAGTAACGTCAGCTCTTCCGTCTTGAGGCA
>CAYHSM010000106.1:0-3775 GCA_964359325.1 uncultured Candidatus Peribacteria bacterium | reverse complement strand
GTCCGGCTAAGCGGCTTCGCCATATATTTCCTTCTGGCGTAAGCCTACGGGACTGGCAGTAGCTAATACAGCTTCTGCTTGTAGCATTTACTATTTAGTTATGGTATAGTATCGTCCAGTTGTTAAGCTACATATAGTAGCTATTACTACCTAGAATGAAAATGTAATGAAAAGACTTATATTCTTTTTTACCGCCATCTTATTGTTTGTCTTTGCCATTGGTCCCACTCCGGTTGGGGCTTTTTCGGCAGTTCTGGGGGCCAAGGTCATCGGCGACGAGGGGATATCCATCGGCGGTTATCAAGTCGAGGACCCGGAAGCACCGATTAACACCGATACCCCAACTCCGGTATTCTACGGTTATACCATCCCCAACGCCGAGGTGACGTTGATAATCAGAAGCGAGCCGATAGAATACACTACCCTGTCAGACGCCACCGGCTACTGGAGCTACACCTTTCAGGAGCCGTTACCAGCCGGACAGCACACTCTATCGCTGAAAGTCACAGACCAGTATGGCATAACCAGCAATGAAGTTTTAGCGGCCACTTTCACTGTTCCCGAGGTCAAAGGAGAAAGTATCGTTCCTTCATTATCACCGACTACTCCGCCAATCCCAAAGAATCCAAAAATCAACTATTTGACTATCAGCCTTGTAGTCATTGGGTCGCTGGCGTTGTTGGGTGTTCTGTACTTCTATCTTGCCAGAAAACCACGATAAAAGGAGGCAACTTGAGGAAATCACTTATTATCATATTGCTAGTTTTACTGAATGTTGTAGTTTCCTCTCTTGTCTTTCGTTTTTTAGAAAATCCCCCAAAATTTGCCTATGTCGAATTTGTGTCTGAACCAAGACTGGAAAACGAATCCTATGGTTTTTTGAAAATAAACAGCAAAGATTACTACCAAATATACACAACAACCCAAGTAGAAATGGGCAACGGGTTGCACTACCACAAAATTGGTATTAGAGGTAGTTCCAAATAAGCATGAGAGTTGTATCCTCTCTTTTTAGTCTTCTAAAAAAGCATAGACGCTTCCTTTTAATTTACTCTGTCGCACTCCTCATTCGCCTAGCTTTTGCAATACCTTTCATTCACGACTGGGATGGGTTTGTGTTTTCAGAGAGTGCTAAAAATTTCCTCAACGGCGAAACTCCTTACCAGACTGTTATAAAGAACGACCCTAGTATTTATCCGGACAGTGATAAGTCGATGATTCAGCAGTGGTACGCCTATCCGCCATTACCGCTATTGATGTTTACCGCCCCTTTGGCCGTAGCTCGGCTGATAGGACTGTCATTGACCGAATTGACCGAGACACTATTACTAAAACTTCCGTTCGTCTTTGGAGATTTGTTGGCGGCTTGGCTGGTAAGGAAGTATCTGGAGGACAAACACGGCAATCTGGCGAGACGGGCGGAGTTGCTGGTACTTTTTAACCCGCTTTTAATCTGGGTTAGCAGTGCTTGGGGAATGTTTGATATTTGGATGGCCAATTTCTTATTTCTCTTTTTACTGGCATTGAGGAAACAACACATCAGACGAGCTGGAATATATTTGGCATTGGCCTGTACCACTAAATTGTTCCCGGTGTTCTTCCTGCCGGTGATTGCCGTTTATGTTCTTAACACCATAGCGGATAAGACGCAAAGAAGGCGGCTTGCTGTTTCATTTTTGACAACGCTGACGCTCATTGTAGCTCCATTTTTTCTTACCATTCCACGGGGATTCCTTAACCAAAACTTGTTAATGCACTTACAACGGCCATCGCAGGGTTTGAGTATTCCGGCGATTTATAGTCACTATGCGGATATTTACCAATGGTCCACCTTTCCTGTGGCCGGTATTTTGGCATTGGTGATGTATGCCACAATGGCAGTGGCGTTTCTTCACGCTACGGTAGCTATCCAACAGAAAGAGGAAAATTTGATTTGGAGCATAGTGGCGATTTATACCTCAATGCTGGTATTTAACAAGGTTGCCAATGAACAGTATTTCGTGTTGTTAATTGTATTGTTAATTGTCCTGATTCCGAGCATAAGCCGGACTTCTGCGATTATTCCCCGGAAACTACTTTATGCCACTAAGCTAGCGGCTACCTACGGTGTTCTCACTGCCGCCACACTTCTAGGGTTTCATTTTCTCGGCTTCTTGCTTCCGGGATTAACGCAGGATCAGTTGAAAAGTTCAACCAATAATCTAGTGTTTTATCTAAGCCGCCATTTTAATTTTCCGCTTTATACCTATCCGGATTCCGCCTGGACTTACTACAATCTGCCGATGACTATTACGTCTTTGGCGATGGTCCCGTTCATCGTTGCCGGTCTGATGATTGTTTGGACCGAATGGTGGCAAGTATGGAGTGTACGCAGACGAATAGCCCATCAATTCAAAGGCGTTGGAAAACAAACCGTAAATACTATTAGAGGCGTTTCTTGGAAAGTAAGGCTAGTGATTGCGCTTTTGGTGTTAGCTGGATTTTCTAGCGTTCCGTCAGCTAGGGCATACATTGACAAATATCGCTTATTTACGCCCGTGAACCTGCTTGAAGAAAAAGACATCCTGCCGTTGCCGGAACATCCGCGAGTCGGAACTTTCTACAATGTTTGGTGGAGCAACTTCAGCCATTATAAAGATATGCCTTATGGTGACTGGAACAAAACAACCCAAGAACCGCTTGCCGGATATTACACTTCAAAAAACTCATATTTTGTCCGACATATTAAACAAATGAAACAGGCAGGGATTGATTTTGCTTTGGTTTCGTACCATTTATATGATCGGAAGCGTTACCTGACGTTTGGGGAATACGCAGAGAAACTTGGATTGTATTATGCGCCGCTGATAGAAACCGGTGATGTGTTGGGCTTTGACAAATTTCGTCCTACCGGGCCTGATGGGAAAAAAATCATTGGATTTTCTACTTCGCAAAATTCAAGAAAAGAACTAGGGGATGTAATTATTAGCTCGTTGATTGACAGCGTGAAGTCTCCGGCATTTTTCAGGCTTCAAGATAAACCAGTCGTGTTTGTGTATGATGGCCACTGGTTTTATCCAAGTTGGGACGCAAACTATAAATTACTGCTGACCAATAGAATTGTTCAGCGATACGCCGAAAAAAATTCTGATGTCTTTGATTACTTAACAGAAAAATGGCAACTGCCAATTTCTTCTATTGAAGATATTGTGGCGGCTTATCCAAAAACAATTGAGGAATTTAACTCTCCCAAACCGAGCTTCATTGATTTCCATCTGGCGTTCATCGAGGAGTATAAAAACTTTTGGGAGTTGCTAAGGCAAGAAATAGAAAATGAGGTGGGGGTAACATTTTTGACTAGCACCTATGCGTCACCCGTCCCGCAACCGGCAAAATCCTACGTAATTCAGCCTGGCGACTTCCCCGGAATTGGGGCGTTCGATGGAGAATATTTTTATAGTCTGGCTAATACTTGGGTAGCTTGGCGGTTTGTGGCTTCGCCGACGGAAATCAAGTCAGTTTGGGAAAAACAGGTTGAAACCCAGGCAAAAAGAAACGGGGACGCCAACTGGCCGCTTTTCTTAACAGTTACCGGAGCATATAGTGACAAACTGGCTCGCCCGAAATTGTGGTTTGAAATACCTCAAGAAATAGACGGCAAAAATACATACGATTGGGCTTGGGAAACGGCACTTCAGCATAACCCAGACTATATTTTGGTTACATCGTGGAATGAGTTTTTTGAAGGAACGGCAATTGAGCCAACAAAAGAGTACGGCGACTACTACATCGGAAA
>CAYHSM010000105.1:0-3777 GCA_964359325.1 uncultured Candidatus Peribacteria bacterium | reverse complement strand
CCTGGAGAATAACACGGAAGCTGGGTTGACGATTTTTGCCTGTACGACTGAGTCTGATCTTTAACAAGGGGTGCTTTTAATTAAGAAAATATGGCGGGTTTATTGTAGATGGGAAAAATTCAAAGTCAAGGAGAATTTAAATGGAAGGGGTTTCTTCGGAAGATTTCTTTTTGGTTTTGGACTTGAATTTTTTACTGGAAGATTTGTCTTTAAATTTAGATTTTGATTTTTTTACTGACTTTTTTGAAGATTTGACTTTGGATTTGGATTCTGATTTCTTTATGGACTTTTCTGAAGATTTGACTTTGGATTTGGATTCTGATTTTTTTATGGACTTTTCTGAAGATTTGACTTTGGATTTGGATTCTGATTTCTTTACAGATTTTTTTGAAGATTTATCTTCTTTGGATTTGGATTCTGATTTTTTTATAGATTTTTCTGAGGATTTGACCTTTGATGACTTTTCCTTCACTACCTTCATTGCTCCTCCACCAACCACTGCGCTGCCACCACCGCCGCCTCCATTACCACCACCGGATGGAGCAGTAATTTTGGGTTGATCTTCTTGCACTTTCTTATTCCCCAAATTATTTAATTTTATCAAAGAGGCCTTAATAGCAGCATTATCAAACTCTAAGGCATTTGATTTTCCAATAAGCCATTCAAATTTTTTTGCTATATCTCCAACATTTTCAGGCTTTTCAGACGGAACAAGTCCGGGAGCAATTTTAATGGCATCTTTAACAAAGTCGCTTATATTCAATGCAGCAAAACCTGGTTGTTCCGTCTGTACGGCATCCATTCCATTCCGATAAGAATCATCAAGACCATTACATTCGGAAGTACATCCAAAAAATTTAAGAATATCTGTAATTTCTTTCGCAGTACTTAAATCTTTTTTTAGTTCTGTGACCATGGTTATACCCTCAGTGCTTGAAACGTAAGCTGCCGGATTCGTTGACATAATAATACCCATAAGCTCCATTGATGGCGTTCCGGTTTCAATTTCCGGGATATGAGGCTGAATACTTCCCGCAAAACTTGTTAGAGTAGGAATTTTATATCCCATTTTGTTCATAATGCTTACAACAGTTGGCAGATCTTTAAACTTTGATATATTTATGCCCGCAGGCATTCCCGTCGTTGAAGGACCAAAAGCTATACGATACGATGCTGTTGGCCCATAAGGGATAAGAGTTTTTAAAGTGTTCGGAGAAAAGTTTCCAAATGTCAATACTGTTCCAGAAAAAACCGCACCAATAACAATTAATGCAATTAGGTTTTTTGTAATGTATTTTTTATGAGACATTTTTGTTTTTTTTATTTGTTTGGTCAAATTATAACGCTAAATTGTGCGTTTGTCAACTAATCGCCCGCGGGTACATGTTGCGATGCTCCAAGTTTTATCTTAATTGTGTGCGGAGATTGTTTATTATTTCGCGACCGGCTTTTCTATTCATTTCTTCTATAATTTTGTGTTTGCGCATGATGACTTCCTGGGCCCAGGCCGGGGTCGAGGTGTTAATAACGAGTGTTTTATTTTTAAAATAAGCAGGGCGAATATAATCCTCTGCATTCGGAGTTGATTTAAAAAATTCAGGCATCAGGTCGCGGAAAGCTTGGCATGTTTGTGCGCCCTGAAGTTCGCTTTGTATGCCGTACGTTTTGGCTGCGCGTTTTATGAATTTTTGGAAAGGTTCAAACATGTGGTAATAATTTTAAAAGTTTTTCGGGCTGCTAAAGCCCACGAGAATTTGGTGGAGCGAGAGAGGCCATTTTTAATTAATTTTTCTTGCAGGGCTTTATTTTCATAGAGCAGATAGAGCTTTTTGGCAATGTCGTTTATGTTATGGGGATCGAAATATATCGCGTTTTTGGCGCCGCAAATTTCTGGGATTGAAGACGAATTTGAAGCTGCGACAGGAGTGCCGCAAGCCATGGCTTCGAGAGGGGGCAGACCAAAACCTTCATATAAAGAAGGAAAAACGAAAATCGAGGCGCTACAGTACAGGTTGATGAGTTCCTTTTCCGTAACAAGTCCCGGGAAAATTACGTCATTTTGCAGGTGTAATTTTTTGACTGTATTTTTGACTTCGGGGTAATGAGGATCGGGCTTGCCGGTGATTATAAGTTTAAGATTTTTGAGGTCTGGGTGTTTTGTTTTGAGAATTTTGAATGCTTGGATTAAGCGCGGCAAATTTTTGTGGCTGCGCCAAACGCCTGCGTAGAGGAAAAACGGCGAAGCCCTGCCTACCGGACAGGCAGGAGTTTTCCGGGGACGTTGCCGTGAACAAAAATTCTCGCTTATCCCATTATATATAACTTTAATTTTTGAGGCTTGAACATTCAAAAGTTTAATAAGATCTTTTTTTGTGTTTTCCGATACAGCGATGATTTTTTTCGCTTTTTTTACTGCATTTTTAATTGTCAGATTATAACCGAGACGGTGATACCATTTTGTCATTTTTTGGCCCGGGAAAAGGGAAAGAGTCAGGTCGTGAATCGTTACTATGTAAGGCTTATCGTACAAAATCGGGACATTAAAATGCGGGAAGTGTACGAGGTCTAAATTTTGGGCATTTAGTTTCTTGAGGAATGTAAATTGTTCGGCCAGGGAATAGTGCCTGGCATTAACGAGAATTTTTTTGACATTTCTTGGAGAACGAAAATTTTCGTATTCCGGATTGTTGAAAAAAAGAATGAGTTGGTGAGGGTTTGCAAGTTTATTGTTTAATTTGATAATACGCTCAACAATCTCGTGCGTGTAACGGCCAAGGCCAGTAAAGCGTGAACTATATATGCGGCAATCGATTCCTATTCTCATGCGAAGATGATAAGTTTTTTTGCGGCGGATGACAATGGATGGTGGATTCCAGAATAAATACTTGACATTTTCTGCAAAATATTATATTATATGGATACACAATGTTCCTTGAAAAAAATAAAAACAAAAATAATCGCATCACATTTGGTTGCAGGAAGGTTAGAGCGTCTTTGAAATTGTCTAACGACTTTTTCTAAGATGTTCTATCCTTCTTGTAACTTTTCTCCCCGCTAACACGGGTAGGTCATGTGAGAGAACCTTATGTTAAAGATAGAGGAAACTCTTTCTCGCTCTTATTATCTTCGCAAGAAGATTATAGGGGACGTTCATAGGAGGTATTTCCTTTTTTCTTTCATTCTCCGAGTAGTCTTGAAGGATTTAAGAAAAAAGATTTGGATTTGATCTGGTTAGTTTGCATCGGGGTGTCTACGAGCCATATATCGCAAGATAATATGGAGGGAGACATTCAGTGATTGATCAAGAATGACGGTAACGTTGTTCAAGAAAAGATCATGCTATGTGGGTACAATAGAAGAAAGTCTTCTTGCGGCTCATATGGGAGTGCAATCAATTATTCTTTAGTCGCTGTAGCGCAAGTTATGGTCGCTATAAGTAGAAATTCAATTGTATATTCTATCATCTCCTTTTTAGCTGGTGGTCGTCTATATGGAATATTTTAAAAAATCTTATGTGGCAGAGGAAGGTTGCAAGTTAGGTACTAAAAAAGAACTATCTATAATTATATTTATTGATAGTTCTTTTTTTTACTTGTCTTTAAACGCATGATATATTATCGTCCAACGTGCATTTAATTTATATGGAGCGGTAGTTCAGCTGGTTAGAACGCCACACTGTCACTGTGGAGGTCGCGGGTTCAAATCCCGTCCGTTCCGCCATTGATATTGTCCAATACAACAGCTATCGGGCAGTATTTTCTTGATAGACAAGCCAAA
>CAYHSM010000104.1:0-3958 GCA_964359325.1 uncultured Candidatus Peribacteria bacterium | reverse complement strand
CTATACCAAAAGTACACTTACCATACAAGTTATCAGACAATACATAAATAATGGACGCATAGAAACGAGCTGCGCAAAACTGGATTCCGAGGCTGACAAGTAATTTGAAAAGATATATTATGACAAACGAATACAAAGGAACCATAGTTGAGGAAAGTTTAAATGATAATCATATATTAAACGATTTCAAAATTATTAGTTTTAGAATATCTACTGATAAAAACCAAGCAGACCGGTGGCATCTATACAATGTAGTGGTTACTTACGAAGACATAATCAGGCTATCCATGAATATCAAACCTAGGTGGTACATGCATTTTTGGAAAGGTAGAGATGTCATTGCGATATTTTATGGCAAAAAATTTGAGTTCAATTACGATGATAAATCTTCATGGGCTCCAGCAATTGAGTATGGATTTTCGGTTGGTATACCCAAAGAACAGTTAGATTTTCTCATTGATTAATGGCTCAAAATTTAGAGGTTTTTTCACATCTATAAAGGTATATACATAAACACGCTCTTGACAACTCATTTCATATATGATATAATATCATCATAAATATGAAATATAGAGAAATTTTGCTAGAACAACTCAAAAAACAACCATACTTTACTAAAAAGGATATACGCCAGCTTAGCGAGCAGTATTGGCTAAAAGGCGCCACAGTTGATACATACATCAGCCGGTCTTTGAAACGCAAAGACATAATACCCTTAAAAAACGGCCTTTACGTATCGGCAGATTTTTTTGATAAAAACAAAAACGACATTGCCTATTCATTTTACATTGCGAACATACTCCGCGCGCCGTCATATATCAGCTCCTGGACCGCATTACAGTATTACAACCTGACTACAGAGATAATCCACACCACCACCTGCATAACAAACAAAGTAACTCGCACCTACCAAACAAAAATAGGAAATTTTGGATACCAGTCAATAAAAGATGAATTATTTACTGATTTCTCATTAATCAAAGGGGGGTTCGACTTTTTCATTGCATCCCCCTCAAAGGCGCTATTTGATCTACTTTATTTTAAGACTCACCGTTTTAGTGGGGTAAATATAAATAATATGAAATCACTTATTTCATCATTGCGCATTGACTTTGACGAAATGGAAAAAAATGAGCAGGAAAAATTTTTTTCTATGATAAAAAAATATGCCAACAAATAATCAAATTGTTTTAATGCTAAAAGAAAAAATTGATGCCATTGTGGCGCGTGGCGCGACCGATGCCGAAACTTTACGCAATGTTCTCAAAGAAGAATTGCAGTTTTATGTTTTAAATTTCATTTTTCATCATCCGGAATACAGTAGCTGGATTATGTATGGCGGTTCCGCGCTTCGAATATGCCATGAGTTAGACCGTATGTCGGTTGATCTTGATTTTGAAGTCGCGCACAAAATTAATGAATCATTTTTGAATGAATTAAAAAAAGAGATAATAGAATATTTCAAAGACACCTACGGTTTGGATTACGAATTGTTGACTATAAAAATAACAACTGATCGCGGACTGCGCCTGTGTTTTAACATTGGCAATTTGGTTGGTATAAATACCCACTCCAAACAAGTAATTGTAAAGATAGACCTGAATCACTTTGCGGCCGCCAAAACAACAATTGAACGAATACCGATAAACCGCAACCAGTTATCGTTTGTTATAAAAACATACAACATGTCGTCGCTGATGGCAAGTAAAATAGCCGCCATTCTTTTACGCGGCCAGCGCGGAGGCGTCGACGGGATATTATATGAAGAAAAAGGACGAGATATTTATGATCTTTTATGGTACATGAACAAAAAAATTGTACCGGATCTTGACTATTTGAAAGCCAAAAATATTGATATAGCAAATTTACGGGCGCTTTTTGATAAACTTACCTTAAAAATGAATAAAGTAGATAATACCAACTTGAAAAACGACCTATCTCCTTTGTTTGTTGATCAAACTTTTATTGGGAACTGGCTTAAAAACTGGTTAGAAAGTTACATGCGCTTGCGCGGTGAATACAGAATAAATACAATAACCACATTAAAAAATGTTACCGTTTTTGAAGATATGAGTACTGATAATTTTTCTTTTACCTACAGATACGATACGGAAGATGGAAAAATAATAAGAATTTTCTACCAAATTAGCGACTATTGGATGGATATCGACATGCCAATAAAAATAGATCCGGCAATTGATGGCTTAACAGAATTTACAAGTAATGGTGCTAGTAGCAGGCCTGCTCCAAAAGACAAACTGAAGCAGTTTGCTTCCCTTTTCAACGAAAAAAATGATGGTTACTTCAAAAAAACAGGCAGGATAATGCTTGGTGATGCCATTACAACCAAATTTATTAGGATGACTGCGGACAACCTAAATCAGGCCGAGCAGATCGTTCTTGATAAATCAACACTCCTTTCGTGCGAATTGGAAGATCTGCTGAAATAATTTATAAATATGAATAATAAAATAACAATCGCCAAGAGAAATACGGCTAAAATTAAAGAATTTGAAGAAAAAGAATGGGGATTAGCAAACATTGAACGATACGGTAAAGTAAAAATTGCCAAAAAGAAAGCTTACAGATTAGTTTCAAATGACAAAGATGGGAAAATTATAGGAATGATAGATTTATTAATTGATAATAATATAGCTTATATTACCGGCCTGATTGTTAGCTCAAAACATAGAAGAGAAGGGATTGGGACAGAACTGATTCTTGCTGTTGAAAAAATTGCTAAAGCAAATAAATGCACTAAAATTACCTTTGAAACAGAAGAAAATTGGGCAGCGCCAATGTTTTATAAAAAAATGAATTATAAAATCACGGGAAAACACAAAAATCATTATTTTGGGACAACCTGTTTGATATTCACAAAATATTTATAGATATATGAAATATGATGTCCCCCAAATTGGTATAATAGATATCAACACCATTATTCTTGATTTAAACGGAACATTGGCTGTTCATGGCAAAATTGTCAAAGGCGCTAAAAATAGAATAACTAAATTAATAAAACTCGGATTTAAAATCGTTTTGTTTTCAGTAGATCAAAGAGGAAGCCTGTCTAAATTGTGTAATAATCTTAAGATAGATTTTAAAAAAGTATCTTCCGGCGAAGAAAAAGAACGATTTTTCTTTCATAATAAGATATTGTTGTATATAAGCCAAAGTGCTATAATTTTAATAGTTCAACTATACTAAAAACGCGCTTGCAATACAAGATGCGGAGCTATATACGAATTATTAAAATAATTTAATAAATAATAGTATGAAACAACTACATCCGCGAGCAGTTTGGCTATTCTTCATTTCCCTGCTTCTTCGTTGGTTCTTTGTTTTTCTGCTTTTAGGGATCTGGCTTATTGGCGCATTGCCAGAATTTAATGAAGATGCCTGGATTATGGGTTATCTCGGATCATTCTTAATCATTGAATTCATTTTAATTGTTTTACTATATGTTTGGGCAAAATTATCTTACCGTTTCTATCGTTATGAATTGACGGAAAATGGATTTCGTAAAGAATTGGGCGTAATTACTAAAAAATACGTTACAATTCCATATGATAGAATTCAAAATGTAGATATTTATCGCGGTATCTTGGCGCGCATGCTCGGACTTTCTGATTTGAATATTCAAACAGCCGGTGCTTCCGCACAAGTATCACGCTATGGAATGTTCGGAGCTAGCGCCGAAGGAAGATTACCCGCCATTTCCTTTGAAGAGGCCGAGCAATTGCGAGACGAACTAATCCGTCGAGCAAAACAAACAAAAAATCAAGGGTTATAAATTACTTTATTCGCTTCACCCACAAACTCTGACCGGCGCACAGTGCCACGGCCAGCGCGTCGGCCGCGTCATCGGATTTTATTTTTTCTTTTATTCCCAAAATCATAGCCACCATTTTCTGCATCTGATCTTTTTCGGCCCGGCCATAACCGGTAATGGCTT
>CAYHSM010000103.1:0-3977 GCA_964359325.1 uncultured Candidatus Peribacteria bacterium | reverse complement strand
TTTAGGTTTAAAAGATGCATCGCCGGAAGTTTTTTGGAAATATGCCGTAGAAGTGAAAGAGCGCGGGGAGATATAAAATTTTTGACCATACATTGTATGGAATTAATGGGACCTGAGCGCGGTTGGGACGCATTAACTCTTAATCCAGATAGAATTGGGCATGGCATACGCGCAATAGAAGATCCTAAATTAGTAAAAGAATTGGCTCGCAGAGGTATTCCTTTGGAAATATGTGTGAATAGTAATGTTGTGACGGGTGCTGTAATAGGCGGTATTGATAATCACCCGATGCGAAAATTATATGATGCAGGCGTAACTTTGACAGTCGGATCCGACGGTTGTAACGATGGATCCACTTTGACAGATAATTATGATCTTATAGAAAGATCATTGGGTTTTACTCCTGAGCAAATACAAAAGTTGCGGAAAAATAGTTTTAAATATGCATTTAGAAATTTAAAAGGGAAGAGAGGATAAGGTGTTTTGCTTCGCAAAACTTTGAATCTGATAGGCCCGCCGCAGGCGGGCTGTGGTGCCCAGGAGAGGACTTGAACCTCCAAGCCCTTTCGGGCACTACCACCTCAAGGTAGCGCGTATGCCAGTTCCGCCACCTGGGCCTAATTGCGAACGTAGTGAGCAATTTTCAGCAAACAACGGGCGTCATTATAACAACAAAACGTTCACGCGGCTAGCGTAAAACGACCTCAACCTCAATAATTTTACCATCTCTCCAAACATTAAGCTTAACAGTATCGCCAGGATTATAGGTTCTAATTATTTTATGTAAAGGGCTATTCATATTAATTTCAACATCATCAACCGACAAAATAATATCCATTTCTCTAAGTCCGGCTTTCAAAGCAGCGCTATTCGGAGCAACAGCATATCGTTTACTCCCTTCCCCATCTATCAAAAGCGCGCCATGATCAAGGCTCGCGTCAAACTGTCCGGCCTGCACCTTGTCCAACATTAAAAAATTTACGCCAAGCACAGCCCTGATTATTTTCCCATTCTTTTTAATACTTTCCAAAACAGGCTTAATATCATTGATTGGAATTGCAAAGCCGATATTATTGGCGGATTCAGCCAAAGCCGCATTCATTCCTATCACTTGCCCATCGAGATTAATCAAAGGTCCGCCGCTGTTTCCCAAATTAATCGCAGCATCAGTCTGAATTAACCCGGACATATTCTGCACAGCATCCCCAAAATCATTATAGGCCAAAACATCTCTACCTTTTGCGCTGATAATGCCGGAAGTGACAGTATTCCCATACACAGCCAAAGCATTCCCGATAGCTATTGCTCTCTGCCCTATTTTCAAATCATCCGAATCCCCAAATTCAACAACAGGCAAATTGAGCGCTGTGTCGCTAACAATCTTCAAAACTGAAATATCATCAAAAGGATCTTCACTTAAAACTTCAACCGGATACTGCGTACCATCATTCAAAACAGCCTTATATTCAACGCTTTTATCAATGACAACATGTTTATTTGTCAAAATAAGTCCGCTGGAATCAACAATAAAACCTGTGCCGCCAATATCAAGAGTTAATCCATCAGCGCTAACTATGGAAACCACAGCAGGCATAACCTCATCTATCGCGTCAATAATCTTGGAATCCTCAATATAAGCATGCTCTTCCACGAGCTTGTCATCAACACTCTCAAAGCCTACAAAATCACTGACAATTCCGCCGATTAATCCGGCAATAAAAGCCGCTCCCAAAACCACTGTCAAATTACGAAAATTCTCCATGCACTAAATTTAGCAGAAAAATTAAAACTAATGAAGTTTATTCAAAAATGCTTGGAAAGCGGGATCCTTGGATTTCTCTACCAAACCATCCACAAAAACATTCACCTTTTCAGGAGTCGATTCAGTATCTGCGTAGAAATTATTTAGAACTTCTCGCCCAAGAGTCGCAATAATCTCTATGCCCTTGCGCGGATTAACGATTTTAAATCTTCCATCAGGGATCTCTTCCAATACATCGCTATGTAAAAGTTCATACATAATAGCCGCTCCGGCATAATAATATCGACCGCCGCTATCACTCAAATCACTGGACTTATTTGCAAGATAATCCAATACGGTTCCCAATTTAGCCATAAATTGATATTCCGGATCAATCTGCAATTCAGAAGCGTCCAACTGAGGTTCCAATAATGTCATCCCAAAAGCATCGGCCCTCAATTCATCCAATGCGTCCGCTTGAGGAGATATTCCTGTTCTTTCCATAACATCCTCATCGTCATATACCAAAACTTGATGAGCGATTTCATGCAAAGCTACGTCCAAATTATTCGCACGCATATATTTCTTTTCATCAAACGAGCCGGAGGAGGTATCCAAAACTTTTCTTAACAAAGGTACTTGTTTCAATAAAGAAACATCACTTATTGCATTCATATGAGACAAAAGTGTACTGGCTCTGGATTCTCCTTGAGTGGTCCAATGTAAATCAGAACCAAAAGCAAAAGGTTGGAAATTTAATCTGACAGGTAACACCTTATGGTCTTTATTTGCAATAGAGGATTTATTTTCATCAACAACTCTCTGGGCTGATTGAAGAAACTTTTCAAATTCACCAAAAGATCTCTCCATTTCTGCAACACTCTCCGTCTTAAGTCCCAAGCGCAATTCCACATCGGTTTTATTGGCTTCCCCGGCAACGGATTGGGTATTTTGAAATACAACCATAAAAGGACAACCTTGAGCAATAAGATCCGAAAGTTGCGCGTCAAGATCATCCCATATTTCCGCTAATTTTTCCGGATCGCGTTCATCGGAATTATATGCGACAGCCATGGCATTAAGATACGCTGGCAAATCTGTGTAAACTTCGGACAGTTCGCCTCTTCCCAGCATTTTGGAAACCCTGGTCGCCAAAGCTTTAAAACGCTTAATTAATTTTGGCCATTCAAAAGGAAACATTTCTTTATAAGTCTTAGAATCATAAATATATTCAGCGCCATAAGTCCCGGATTCGGTAAATTTTGTCGCTGAACTACCTCCGGGCGAATCAGCATACTCATTTTGTTTAATATAAGCCTGATCGGTATATTTACCGCATAGTGCAGCCGTTTCCATAAACAATAACCATTCGTTTTTGGTAAAACCCATCTTTTTGGTTGATGGAGTGTCACTTTCCGTAAATAAATCAAATTTCAACCAATGATGAACTAAGGCTATAGTCGCCATTTGCCTCTCTGCTGAAATCAACAAAATAGTTCTCCAGGCTTCCGGCATTACATATCTAAGCTTTTTATAACCTTCCAATTGCCTGATTTTTAACGCCGTATCGAATGCTTGTTTGTCTCTTAACATTATTATTAAATCTTGATTCTCCAGAGTATCAGGGATAGCGGAAGTCCATGCATCTAATTGCGAATTTATTATATTGCCTGTTTCGTTTGCCCAATTATCAGCAACGAGATCTCTGGCTTTTTCAAATAAATCCTCAGGATCGTGACAATTTTGCGGAAACTCAGGCCATCCACTTTTATCTTTTACTCTTATTAATTTATTGCGAATCCTACGGGCCGTTTTGACGTATGCAGGAAATGCCTCAGCCTGTTCGGAATCAAGCACATTTAATCTGTCTTGATCAATAATCCCTAAATCCTCACCAAATTTAGGATCCTGTTCATCAGGCATATAAAGATGTTAATATTCGACTTTCTGCCCGTAATTATACCACAAAACCAGGATTATTCAAGCCCCACAGATACATTAAAAACATACACTTGCGCTCCAGTAAAAAATCCACAATAATGCCTCGGGCCTTAAAATTTAATCATAAAAACCATGAGCGCTATCCAACAACAAGATCCGCAAATTTTTGATGCTCTCGAAGCTGAAAAAAAGAGACAAATGGAGGGTATAGAGATGATTCCTTCGGAAAATTATGTGTCAGCTGCGGTTTTGGAAGCAAACGGCTCGATTTTTACAAATAAATATGCTGAAGGAT
>CAYHSM010000102.1:0-4032 GCA_964359325.1 uncultured Candidatus Peribacteria bacterium | reverse complement strand
TCTTGATCGTGTTTTTTGAGCGATTCGCGTTTGTCGTAAAGTTTTTTGCCACGACAAAGGCCGATTTGCGCTTTAATCAGCCCTTTTTTTGCATAGAACTCCAGCGGAATAGCCGTTGCTCCTTTTTGGCTGATAACCTGATCTATCTTAAAAATTTCTCTCTTGTGAAGAATCAATTTTCGTTTTCTTGTCGGACTTAAGTCTGTTCGGCTGGACTGTTTGTACGGCGATATGTGCACATTGTTAATAAAAGCTTCTTCTTTCACAATATCCACAAAAGATCCTTTCAAATTAACTTGGCCGCTTTTGATTGACTTAACTTCGTCTCCAAAAAGAACAATTCCGGCCTCGAATTTTTCCAAAATTTCATAATCATGAAAGGCTTTTTTGTTCTTTGAATATGATACCAGCTCAACTTTATTTTTAATTTTTGCCATTGTTAGAGTAGTTCCATTATATATTGATCAACCGGGGCAAAATCATCTGTCAAAATCGGCAAGTCCGTTTGGATTTCTTTTGTATAGAGATTTTTCAGATAGCTTTGGAGTTCCGGATCGTCACTCTTAAAGTCAGGTTTTTTGTCCGACTTCATTCCTAAAAGTATAATATTTTGAATAACATTTGGATTCTCAGGATGATTAACCGGAAAAATATAAACTTGCGGGAAAACTTCCGATAAAGTTGCATATTCCGCTTTTAAAAATTTGCCGGTTTTGCCTTCCATGGAGCTTATTATGTTTACCAAAACTATGCCATCGTCAGTTAAAGAGTCGTATATTTTTTGTATGGCTCCGACAGTTGTTAACTGATAGGGGATTGAATAAAATGAATGAAAAGCATCGCCAAAAATTACGTCATACTTGTAGGTGTTTTTATTTAAAAATGTTCTACCGTCTTCGTGATAAATATTCAGTCTTGGGTTTTCTTCCAGGCGAAAATATTTTCTTGCGAGTTCTGTTAATTGCGGATCGATTTCCACTACGTCCAAGTCAGCTTCCGGGAAATGTTTCAAGTAATATTTTGGGTATGAATAAGCGCCTCCGCCAATGATTAAGGAGTTTTCTAAATCCGGCCTAAAGTGTTTTGCGAGGTTATAAAATTTCGTGTATTCAAAAACCAAATCATCGTTTTCCAAAAACATTGAGGAATGACTTGCGCGTCCCAAATCCAAGGTTTGTACCTGTTGGTCAGTTTTTGGATCTCTGGATTTATAAATTTGGACATGATTGTAATCAGTGTCCAACTCTATAATCCCGGCCTGTGCCAGTTTATTTTCTTTTAAGCTGTAAGTTGTAAAATTTCCGAGAATGAGTAGGGCTACTATAATTTTGATTTTTTTATTGCTGCCAGATGCCAAGAGTGAAGTTAGGGCTAAAACGATAGCTAAAATCATTAACAGTTTCGTATTTCCAAGAAACGCCAATAACCAAAATCCCGCTAAAAAAGTTCCAACTATACTGCCGACAGTTGATAAGGCGTAAAGTTTTCCAACCGTTTGGCCGGATTTTTCCAAATTTTCCAGTTTTAATTTGACTGCATAAGGAGAGATCATTCCCAAAAAGATACTTGCCGGAGCAAATAAAACTGTGGCTGCGATGATAGAGCCTATACGAATATCGCTTATATTTGTTTGAATTAATTCCAAAAATCCATTTTTAATAAAGCTTGTGATTGCTATTAAAATTGCGGCTATGAATATTATGAATGAGAAAATTTTATAACTTGTTTTTTTGTCAGCCAATCGTCCGCCCAGCCAATAGCCAAGACTTAAACTTCCTAAAATTATTCCAATTAAACTTGTCCAAACAAAAAGCGAGGTCCCAAGAAATGGCGCCAGGACTCTCGATCCCGTTATTTCTAAAACCATTACGACCGCACCACAGATAAAAACTATAACTTCCAGATTGTATTTTTTCATTTATTAGTATTAAATTATTGGGGAGGCGAAAAAGCCTTGCACTTAATTTAACCTCATTTCACTATGTCTGATCAATACAAAGTCGTCACTACCAAGGGATATGGTAGTCGTATTGTCGATTCCATCAAAGGAGTTGGCATGGGTATTTTGCTTTTCCTTGCGTCATTTGGTGTTTTATATTGGAACGAAGGACGCGTTGACCTTTCCGAGGTCGCAAAGAATGCAGTTGAGATTAGTTCGACCGAGGTTGCGCTTGCGGGCGTTGACGGAAAACTCGTAAGCACTAACGGAAAAATTACTTCGGGCGAGACTTTAGGCGATGGTTTGTATTTGAATCCCGGGAAATATTTGTCTGTTCACAGGGATGTTGAGATGTATGCTTGGGTTGAGAAAACTTCCAGCAATTCCGACACGAATTTAGGTGGGTCCGAGACTACGGAAACCACTTATACCTATGCTAAAGAATGGACTTCTTCGCCCTCTTCTTCCGGCAATTTTAAATTTCTTCAGGGGCATGAAAATCCTGCAAAGGCTACAGAAAGCGCAGATCAAAATGTGGCTGCGGCCAAGATTGGGAATTATGATTTGGATATAGCAAACATGGAATTGCCTGAATTTTCCGCTGTAACAATGAATGATGTTAATATTAAAGTTCCAAAGGATGGGCAGATTTCCGGAGGAGCTTTGTATGTTCCGGGGGCCGGCGCTTCCGGTCCGATAATTGGTAATTTGAGAATTAAATATACGGTTTTAAATCAAGATATTGACGCGACTGTTTTTGGAAAATTTGATAGCGGGAAGATTGTGCCGTTTGTTGATTTTGAAAATGATAATGCAAAACTTTATCGCATGTTTACGGAAGGCGGGAGCGATGCCGCGATAGCTTTGTTGTCCAAGGAGCACACTATGATGACATGGATTTTGCGCTTGGTTGGATTTTTGATGATGTGGCTTGGGTTAAGTGCATTGTTTGGGCCGGTTAGTACTTTGCTCGATGTCGTGCCGTTTTTCGGAGGTTTAAGCAGGGCGATGGTTGGTATTATTACCCTGATTGTGTCCGTGGTTTTGAGCGGAGTTACGATTTTGATTTCCATGATTTTGCATAATGTTTATGCGGTGGTTGGAAGTGTCGTGGCGATCGTGATTGTTGTGGTTTTGCTTTTGAGAATGAGAGGGAAGAAGGGTGCGGCAGCGCCGGCAGCGTGACAATTGTGTGCGTCACTGTGTGCCAAAATTTTTAATTTAATTTTATGGAGATACCTTTTGTCGTTGGGCTGGTTGGGGCCGGAGTGCTGGTCGTTGGGGCGGCATGGCCCGATAAAAAAGTAACGCATCCCACCAAGTCCGTTAAAAATTGGCTGTTTGCGTTGGGAGGTTTGTGCATGCTGGTTTATTCAATTTTAAATTATTTGGATGGCGGTCCTGTATTTTTTATATTTTTGCAGGCTTTGATTAATGTCGCGAGTTTGTTAATGATGATTAATATTAAAGACAAATATGACGTGCCGATAATTTCCGTTTTGGCGCTTGGATTAATCGGCTGGTCCCTGTATTTATTTGAAGGCTACAATACTATATTTTTTGTAATTGGATTGGCCGGACTTGGAATGGGGTATGCCATGGATACGGCCACGGCCAGGCGTAACGTAGCTTTGCTTATTGGTAGCGTTCTTGTTGCAGTATTCAGCTATTTGGAGAAAAGTTGGATTTTCTTTTGGCTTAATGTGTTTTTTGCGATTTTTTCCGCGTATTACGCGTGGAAATTAAGGAAAAAATGATGTTTTCGCTTCGCTCATTTTGCTCGCCTTTAGGCTCGCTGTGCGACTTTGTCGCATGGATGTTATTTTGGTAAACTTTTATAACGTGACAGTATTTGTTCTTCTATGATTTCACCGTCATCTTTTGTGACGGTACGATGCCATGCAATTTCGTTTTTGCGCGGTTTATAATCATGCCTGTCAATTTCATATTGCGGAATATTGCCGGTTCTATATGGTCCTTCCAAAGTAGTGCTGCGCGAATCCGATGTTCCATAAATTTTGACATAGGCGTCGTCACCGTCATCGTAGGCCTGCATAAATAAATATGACGGAGTATCATTTTTGAATGTGAGA
>CAYHSM010000101.1:0-4051 GCA_964359325.1 uncultured Candidatus Peribacteria bacterium | reverse complement strand
GGCCTAGCGCTAGGGGAAATTGGATGGCGTAATGGCGGGCTTGGCGCCAGTAGAGGTAGAGCTGGATGGATGTGGTGATAAACAAACTGTAGAGAAATATAGCGAAGCGGGAAAACTTTAACTTATTAAATAATATCCAAGATAACCAAATTCCCAATACTGCCGTCATGGCGAAAGGGAGACGGACCAAAAATGTATTGGCTGACGTTCCGGCCAGCCAGATTCCCGTGGCTGCCCAATAAAATTGCAAAAATGGGCTGGTTAATCTGGAGAAATTATCGGCGCGATAATTTTCGTCAAGCAAAATAAAACTTTTTCCGTCAAATACTTTCGGGTATCCGAATTTGAGGATAGCTTTCCCCAATTGGACTGTTTCTCCCTCATCTTCCCAGTAGGCGATGTTCCCAAGGTTTTTAAAAATCCCGATAGAAAAAAATGAAATGGATATTAGCCCCAAAAAAAAATAAATATTATTCATAGCAGGCTTACGATTTTTTTGCCAAGCGAATTCCCGGGAATTTCAACAAATCTGTGTAGAAAAAATGCAATTGACAGAGATGAGATATAAACAATGATTAAAAATAATGGGAAGAATATAGAAACTGGTAAATTTGATTCAAACGGACGTAAATAGTTTAAATATCCGCTAAACACGATTGTGTGAACCAAAAAAAGAGCATAAGACAAATTGCCGTTAGTGGTAAAAAATATTGAAGAAAAAAGTTTATTTATGATTTTGGCAGGCAGAAAGATTGAAAAAAATAAGGGAATTATAAGGAAATTGGCAATTATTAAATGATGGCTGATAATAAGGGCGATAAATGAGATGGCACTGATTGCAAACACTGCGTCTCCCAAATAAGGATGATGAAATCGATTTTTTATGAATTGTATTAATTCAGTTTCAGCAAGAAAATAGCCGGTATAGTAAAAAACAAAATAAACAAGTGGGGAGTTTTCAAGCCAAACTACTGTTCCACCGCGGAATAGCCCTGGCCATAAATTAGGGATAAATATTGGAGATAAAACTGAGATGACAGCGGATAGAAAGAAAAATAATAAATGAGTCTTATGGTTATTGATTGAATATAAAATAATTGATGATAAGTAAAAATACATTTCTAATCCTAACACCCAGGCGACCGAAACGATTGAAAGAAAATATTCCGGAAAGAGTGAATGGAGATAAGTTATATGAACGAGGATATTGATAAGGTTAATTTCTTTGATGGAAGTAATTCCGAGAGGGAACCAGAATTTTAATATGATTATAGATGCGAAGATTACTAAATAATAAAGAGGACTGATTCTAAAAAAACGGCTAATCAAATATTTTGCAATCGTATTGGAAGAGCTTTTTTTGAAATAATGAGGAAGTGAAAATGAGCGGGACGAATATCCGCTGATAATAAAAAAAAGCACGATTCCCTGACGCCCAATATAAAAAATGGAACTCCAGATAGGTGACCACTGAAATTTAATAACCGTCGCAACATGGAATATTATGATTCCAAGGATCGCCAAGCCCCGGAGGCCGTCCAAAGGGGCGATTCTGTCAGAGGAAGACATTATAAACCTCCAAATGCATAACCGCTTGCTGGCCGAGAGATAGAATAATAATTGCGCCGATCAAGATCACTTTTATGGCCAACGAATGTTTACTTAATTTTATAGGAAGTGTATTTTGGCATAAAAATGAGGCATAGACTAAAGTTAAGATAAAAAAGAAAAACGGTGGATAGACATAACGTTCGGCAATCCCGCCTAAAGCACCCGGACCTGATCTGGCCAGACCGGCAATGAAATATGGAATAACTGTATAAGCGTTAAATAGAAGCAAATAAGAAAGACGCCTTTTGTTATTAATGTTTTTTATTATTATCCAGAGTAAGAATATCAATAAAATGGCAGGAATTAAAATCATAACGGCGATATTTGCTTGGCTGTGAATATTTGGGATGAAACCCGGTAAGAAAAAACGGTTGATGATGGCTTGTGAAGGTCCGACAGCAGTGAAATAAGCAAGATTAAGGAGCCTTTGAAATGAGAACTCAAATTTTCTATCGGTCTGGATTTCCGGAATCGAAAATACCACTGTGGCAAATATGGAGATCAACCCTACGATGGCGCAAACCCAGAAAACATTTTTCCACCAAGGTTTATTTCTCCAAAATAAAAGTACGGTTAAAGCAAATACTAGTCCTGCTCCGACGCCAAATCCTTGAGTAAAGCCAGCAGATAAAAGCGCTATCCCTAGAACAATTGCCGAACTTAAACTATAAGTTTTCTCTAAATTTAAGTAAGCGAGAACGGCAATCAATAAGAGTAAAACAAGGAGTTGGTTTGAAAAAATCGATTGCCAAAATACGACCGAGTAATAACTTTTATTAAAACTGACTAGACCGGCAGCAGTAAGCGCTGCTGACTTGGATTTTGTTAAACGGTAAATAATTGAATGGACTAAATATATGTTCAGCAAATGTACAAGTATAGAAATAAAAAAGAAAGGTTGAGGGTGAACTCCGAAAAGCTGGATTTCTAGCCAATAAACAGCGTAGAATAGTGGTTGAAATTGATATTGATGGGAGAGCAGAAATTCCCCAAGAGCCGGAGCCTTTAACCGCATTAAAAATTCTATGTCATCCCAAAGAAAATATACTTTATTCAACCAAGGAATCAGAAAAGAGGCCGCAACAAACATCAGCCAAAAATTTAGCCATATGTTTTTGATGTTATGATTTATTTTTGTCATGCTAAAAGCTTATTATAGTAAATATAAATTGGTGGCCGCGATTTGTTCGCTGATAATCTCATTGAGTGTTGGCGAATTATTTCTCCGCACTTGGGTTCCTCAGCGAACGATACCACAGCTGAAGAAGCAACAATTGGCATGTTATCAGCCAAGCAGGGACCTTCCTTATGAGCTTAAGCCATTTTGCCAAGGAGAATATTTGACAGGAGGAATTGACAGCCATGTCCGTATCAATTCAATTGGTATAAGAGGGGATGAGACAGGGCAGGAGAGCGGCAAAAGAATTTTATTGATTGGAGACTCGTTTACTTTCGGATATGGCGTTGAAGAAGACCAGAATATTGGATCAAGGTTAGCGGATCTAACAGGGCAAGTGGTGATTAACGGTGGCGTGTGGGGTTTCGGGCCTGACGCAGAGTTTCTAATGGCAAAGAGATTAATTCCGGAAGTTAAGCCAGATGCGATTGTCCTCTTGCTTTTTCCAGCTAATGATTTAAGAGATATGGCCGAAACGGATTGGACAGTGGATCAAAATGAAAGGTTAATAAGAGTTACAAATGATAAATTTGTTGACAGCGAAGGGTTTCTCCGCAGGGATGCAGTAAGCATTAGATACTATATTCCGATAATAAATCAATCACATTTAGCGGCATTGGTTATTGATGGGGCGGAGAAAGGTTTTTCTGTGTTGCGGGATTGGGTTTTCCGTATCCTTGGTGTAGTTGTAACACATAAAGAAGGGCCCGAAATTAAAGGTTTTGACAATGGCGGAGATATTGATTGTTTGTATGATAATAAATGTAATGGGTTGTGGTTAGAGGCCAGAAATAAAGCAGAAAATATTTTCACAAGGTTTTATGATTTATCGCAACAATATGCATTGCCAATATTCGTGGTAATAATTCCCAGCGAAGACCAGCTAAGCGGTGTTTATCCAAAAGTAACGATTTTCCATAAACTCTCAGAGAAAATTGGTTTCCCTTTATTGGATTTAGCCGATTGCTTAGAAGCGTCAGGATATCCGATAAGCGGACTTTATCTTAAAGACGGTCATTGGTCGCCAATAGGCAACCAAGTGGTTGCAGGGGAAATTCTCAAACGTTTTTTCCGGAATTAAAAAATAATCAGTCACGGCCGGAATTCAATTTTCAAGTATTTGAAATCCAAGATTATACACATGAGGCCAATCGCGCTTCAACCTTAACAAAGCCTTTTCCTTGGTACATGTTCCGGTATTCGGGCAATAGTACCTGACTTTCGCAAACCGTCTATTTTCTCCATAAATTAGCTTCAATTGTT
>CAYHSM010000100.1:0-4073 GCA_964359325.1 uncultured Candidatus Peribacteria bacterium | reverse complement strand
TATTTTCCGCAGGGATTTTCCAAGTTAATTTAACAGCATATTTTTCAGCTTGAGCAATCTTGGTAGCAAGAAAATCTATTACGTCCTTAGGAGCGATAAGATCATCTTTAGGCTCTGTGCCATCACCGTTATTATCATCAGGCTCAGCGCCGGCGACACCTTCAAATATCGCACTGTTTTTAGTTGAATTTACTACATTCCCGGCTTCATCTTTTAATTTAACAACCTTAACAACATATTTGATTTTTTCCTGTGGACTTGTGGTAACTATTGCAGAGGCATCTTCAACACTGGCGCTGTTAGTCCCAAGTTTTACACCAAGTACGCTAAGTTTCTTGGTTTTGTCGGATTCAACCGTGATTTCAAAATCTTCAGCCGGATCTATGCTCAAAACAATAGTCTCATCAAAATTGACTAAAACATGAGTATTATCAACGGATTCGATTTTTACTACGGAAGGACCGACTACATCAGCGGAAGGCTTTTCTTCACCACTACCTTGAAATACAGCAGTGTCGGAAGTGCCACTCACCATTGGATTTCCTGCTTTGTCTTTAACATCAATGCCTACAGTCAATTTATATTCAACATTCTCTTGTTGTTTAGCTGTAGTCAAAATTACTGTTTTATTGGTTTCGTCCTCTGTATCCATTTTAGCCGCGGTAACTAACAAAGGTCCAAATTTATCTTGATCTTCAATGTCAAAAGCATCTTCCGGATTGTCTTTAGGAAGGACTATTTTTTCGGAAAATACAACTTTAACTTCTACATTATTTAAGGCTTCGGAATCAGCTACTTGAGGAGCGTCTTTATCTTCATCCTTAGGGCCGGCCTTATCGTCAGCAGCGCCTTTTGCAGGAGTTGCGGATATTTCATTAGCACCTTTTAAACCGGTAGCCCAGTTTAGGCTTTCATTACTTGCGGCATCATAAGCCACAACGGAAAAATAATATTTTTTACCATTCGCAAGATTAGTAACGGTGTATTTCAAAACATCTTTAACATCTTTTTGGCTATCGTATTTTTGGCCCTTTTTGTTCACAGCCGTAAGTCCATAAAATACTTTATAACCTGTTACTCCGGTATCATCCGTAGCTTTATTCCAGGTTAATTCGACAGCGCCGTCCATAGCAGTGGCCTTTAGGTTTTCCACATCGCTTGGATTTGCAGTATCTGCGGCAAAAGCCGTCAAAGCAAAGGAAGAGAAGAGGAAAGTTGCCAATATGGCAGAAGCTAATTTTTTCATATTTTTTGTGTTAATTTTTAATTTTATCGAATAATTATAGCAAAAAAACACAAGAAAATCAATCACCAATTTTGCTTTCTATCATATTTTAAGTAAAATACCACTATGCATTTGATTATTGATCCAAAAATATTCGAACAAAACCACGACCTGAAAGTCGGGGCTATTTTAATAAAAGGAATGAATAACGGAAAACGCGTCTCGGCAATAGAGAGTTTACTGAGAGGAATATGCGCTCAGCGCAGCAAAGAATTTGCCGAGAAGGAGATTTACGATCATCCGATGATACAGGCCTGGAGTCAGGCTTACGGAAAATTCGGAATCAATCCTAATAAATATCCGCCATCAATTGCAGCATTGCTTAAGCGTGTTAAAAACGGAAAAGAAATAAGTCATATAAACGTGCTGGTGGATATTTATAATTATTTTTCTTTGAAATATTTACTGCCGATAGGAGGCGAAGATTTGGATTGGCTGTGCGGGGATCTGCATTTGACTTTCACAAAAGGCGGAGAGCCTTTCAGGCCGATCGGCTCAATAGAAGTTGAAAAAGCAAACGAAGGGGAAGCAGCATATATTGATGACGGAGGAATCACATGCAGGTATTGGAATTATCGCGAATGTGAAAGGACGAAATTTACAAATAAGACCGTAAATGCAGTTTTGCTGATTGAGGATTTGAGCAAAATGCACATGGATGAATTTGGGAGAATATTAAAAGAGATTGAAGGCACAGTGGCTAAATACATCGGAGGGCAGATAGAGACATATATTTTGAATGAAGAAAACAAGACGCTTGATTTGGGGATAATAGGCAGAAAACACGCTGATGATTCTAAAATCCCGATGCAAGAAAAAGCGCATTTTTTGCAAGAAGAAGCGAAACATGAAACGGAATTAAAAAAAAAACAATCAGTCAAGCAAGCTTCTTTAATCAAGAAAACTTCTGAATCAAGGCTGGAAGTCAGAGACAAGGGACTTTTAAAAGAACAAATAAAAGGCTTGTTGGAAAAATCCATAAAAAAAGTTTTTCCAAAAATGCCGGTTAAGGAATTGGGGATTGAATATCCGACGTCAGAAAATTTTGGGGACTATGCCTCAAATGCGGCTTTGCATTTGTCGAAGATTTTGAACGTGCAGCCAAGGGAAATAGCTCAAAAAATCATAGATGGAATCCCAAAAAACAAATTGTTGGAGAAAGTGGAAATCGCAGGGCCGGGATTTATTAATTTTTTCATTAAAGAGGATTTTTTCAAGAATTATATTGATGAAATAATCAAAAGCGGAGACAAGTACGGGCAAATTGAAGCCGGCAAAAACAAAACGGTGTTAGTGGACTTTAGCCAGCCAAACATAGCGAAACCTTTGGGAGTGCATCATTTGCTTTCGACAATAATCGGACAAAGTATTTACAATATTTTCACTGCCATTGGATTTAAAACCGTAGGGATAAACCATATTGGGGACTGGGGCACGCAATTCGGGAAACTTATTTGCGCTTATAAAAAATGGGGGAATAAAGAAACGATTGAAAAAGACCCGATTAGCGAATTATTGAAACTTTATGTGAGATTCCATGAAGAGGCGGAGAAAAATCCAATCTTGGAAGATGAGGCCAGAAAAGAATTTAAAAATTTTGAAGAAGGCGATAAGGAAAATAAGAAACTTTGGCAATGGTTTGTTGATGAAAGCATGAAGGAAATTCAAAAAACTTATGATTTGCTTGGAGGAATTCATTTTGACCATATCCAGGGAGAAAGTTTTTATGAAGATAAAATGGGGGACATCCTTGAGGACGGCAAAAAGAAAAAAGTATTTGTAAAAGGGGAGGAAGGAGCTTATGTAATTCATTCCGAGGATCCAAATATTCCTACGGTGCCCGTGCAAAAGAAGGACGGCGCAACTTTATATATAACAAGAGATTTTGCGGCATTAAAATTTAGAATAGATACATGGAAGCCTGCGAAAATTATTTACGTTGTGGATAGCGCGCAAAGTTTGCATTTCAAACAGCTTTTTGACGGAGCGCAAAAATTGGGTTGGTATAAAGGAGAAGGGGAGCACGTCTCTTTTGGGAGGATGCAGTTTAAAGATGAGAAAATGAGCACGAGAAAAGGGAATATCGTATTGCTTGATGAGGTTTTGAAAGAGGCGGTAAGTCGCGCGGCAAAAATTATTGATGAAAAAAATCCGGAACTTAAGGGGAAAGAAAATGTTGCGAGAGTGGTTGGTATTGGGGCTGTAAAATATAATGTGCTTTCACAAAATCGAAGTACGAATATTGTTTTTGATTGGGACAAAATTCTTTCGTTGGAGGGCAACAGCGCGCCGTATTTGCAATATTCTTATGCCAGGGCAAAAAGCATTTTGAGAAAAGCGGAGGGTGGAGATGTCCCGAAAGTAGCACCTGCAACAGATGTCGCTGATGCAAAAATTAAAGAAAAAATTCACGCTTTGATAAATTTATTCCCGAAATTTTCAGAATATTTAATAATGGCGGCGGTAGAATATAAGCCTAATGTTCTTTGCAATTATCTTTATGAATTGGCGCAAAAATTTAATAGTTTTTATAATACGGTACCGGTTTTGAAAGTTGGGAATTCAAGCGAGCGCACGTATAGGTTGAAGGTTGTCAGGGCAGCAGCCCAGATTCTCAAAAATGGGCTAAAATTACTTGGTGTTGAAGTGGTGGAGGAGATGTAATATAGTTGGCGACGCGAGCTTACAAAATAAGGAGAGATGGCTGAGCGGTCGAAAGCAACAGTCTTGAAAACTGTCGTCCCCTTACGGGGACCCTGGGTTCGAATCCCAGTCTCTCCGCCATAGA
>CAYHSM010000099.1:0-4127 GCA_964359325.1 uncultured Candidatus Peribacteria bacterium | reverse complement strand
CGTTAAAAAAGGGGAAAGTTTTAGCTTTGGATTATGGGAAACGCCGCATCGGGGTTGCGAGTGGTGATTTTGAAATTGGGATAGCATTCCCAAGGACCATTATTGAGAATAAAAGTTCTGATTTTGTTATTGGAGAGATTAGTAAATTATGTAAAGAACTTGATGTAAAGGTTATTGTTGTCGGGCTTCCTCTTGCTATGAAAGATGATCAGCGAGAGAATAGAATTATGAAAAACGTAGAGATTTTTGTGGAGAAATTACACATTCTTTTTAAAGATATACAGATTGAATTGCTGGATGAGAGACTCAGTTCTTTTGAAGCTGAGAAATTGATGGGGGAATATGATATGAAAGGGCCTGATGATTTATATGCGGCGCAAATTATTTTGCAGAGATTCTTTCATAACACGAAAGCTTAGTTTATAATGTTGCCAACAATTATGAGAGAAATATTAATTTATATAGTTTACGGGATCGGGATATTCGCTGTTTTGGCGGTTGTGTTTTTGATTATTTCTCATATCAATCGCATAAAGAGAAAATTGCGTGAAAAATACATGGTTTTGCAGGTTCGCGTTTGTAAGGAAAATGAAACCGGACCTATTGCCATGGAAAGTATTTTTTCCACATTGCATAGTATTGAAAAGAAATTCAGTCTTTGGGAAACATTACATGGATATAGCAGCGATAATGTAAGTTTTGAGATAGCCAGCGTAGATCGCACCATTAAGTTTTATGTCGCTTTTCCGGAAAGTCTGCGCAATCTCGTGGAAGGCCAAATTTACGCGCAATACCCCGATGTTGAGATAGAAGATTCTCCGGACTATAGTGAGAAAGTTAAATATGGAAGCCATGCCATGGGCGTTGATCTTGAATTTGATGAGGCTGATGTTTTTCCGATAAAACGTTATTCTCAATTTGAAGATAAGCTTACCAGAGTTGCGGTTGATCCTATTGCGGGGATAACTTCCGCCTTGGTTAAATTTGATGATGTGGAGGATCAGGCCTGGGTGCAAATCGTTGTTACCCCTCTTTTGGATAAATGGCGCATAATTTTCACAAGATGTTTAAAAATTCTTAATAAGGGAGTGTTTGGAAATATTGAAACGTTTCAGAGGGCTTATGCTCGTGCTTTTATAACACGCAAAATTTGGCCGAAAGTCGTCTTTTTCCCTATATATTTCTATTTTTGGATAAGGGGACTTATGGTTACGGCCCATCTTAATTTTTCGGCTGTTCCAACTGCCGGAGGCCATGACGATGATGTTGAACTTATAGCTTCCAAAAGTCATGAACGTGAAACCGACATTGATGCTGCCATAGATAAAATCGGCCGTCCGCTTTTTGATGTGAATGTTCGAATCGTTTATGTCCCGAAAAATAAAAGTCAGGAAAAAGCAAAGATTAAATTACGTGAGATCGTAGGTGCTTTCAAACAGTTTAATTTTCCGAATTTGAACGGGTTTGATGCCAAGAATTTTGGAGAAGGCAGTTTGATTTTAAATAAATATCATAAAAGACTTTCCAAAGACGCTTTTGTTTTGAATAATGAGGAATTGGCTACGCTTTATCATATGCCAAATTTGACTGTTAAAACTCCGACAATTTATTGGGTAAGGAGTAAAAAGCTTGAACCGCCATCCGATTTGCCGCATGAGGGTTTAATTGGTGATGAAAAAATAACGGTTTTGGGGCGCACTAATTTCAGGGGAGCTCATCAAGTTTTTGGAATTAAGCCGACTGATCGACGTCGTCATGTGTACATCATTGGTAAAACCGGTATGGGTAAATCCACTTTGCTTGAGAATATGATTTATTCCGACATTATGGCGGGAAAAGGCGTTGGAGTTATTGATCCTCATGGCGATTTGGCTGATGCCGTATGCAATTTTATTCCAAAAAATCGTATAAATGATGTGGTGTTGATTGATCCGGCTGACAAAGAATACGCTGTTGCTTTTAATATGTTGGAGAATGTTGATCCTGCTCTTAATTCCATTGTTTGCAGCGGACTTGTGGGTATTTTCAAAAAGATTTATGCGGATAGCTGGGGGCCTAGACTTGAGCATATTTTACGCAATACGATTTTGTCTTTGTTGGAATATCCCGGGACAACCATGCTTGGCATTACAAGAATTTTGCAGGATGATGATTTCAGAAGAAAAATTGTTCGCAAAATAGAGGATCCTGTTGTTAAGAGTTTCTGGCTTGGTGAATTTGATAAGATGCAGGAGAAATTCAGGACCGAGGCGATCGCTCCGATTCAAAATAAAGTCGGGCAATTTTTATCCAGCGCTACTATTCGCAATATAGTGGGTCAGCCAAAAAGTACCATAGACCTGCGGTTTGCCATGGATAAAGGCAAAATTGTGATTATAAATCTTTCCAAAGGTAAGATTGGCGAGGATAACTCAGCTTTGCTTGGCGCCATGTTTATTACCAAGTTCCAGCTTGATGCCATGAGTCGAGCAAATCTGCCGGAAAAGGAACGTAAGGATTTTTATTTGTATGTTGATGAGTTCCAGAATTTTGCAACAGAGGCGTTTGCCACGATATTGTCCGAGGCCCGTAAATATAAACTCAATTTGACCATGGCCAATCAGTATATCGCGCAAATGCCTGAGGAAGTCAGAGATGCTGTTTTTGGTAACGTAGGTACTCTTTTGACGTTCCAGGTCGGTTTTGATGACGCAGAGTATATTTCCCAGCAATTTGGTGAGGAAATAATGCCTCCTGATCTTGTTTCTTTGAGTAAATATACGGCTTATATGAGGTTGCTTGTTGATGGTATGCCGACAAAAACATTCTCACTTGCCACTTTGCCTCCGCCTGTTTTAGAGGTTGATAAAGAAAACCTACAAAAACTGATTAAAGTTTCCAGAGAGAGATACAGTGAAAAAGTTTCCGTTATAAATGATAAAATTAAGAGATGGAGCGCTTTAAAGAGTAGAGATGAATATGATGAAGAAGCTGATGACGACGCTAAAAACTAAAATAATTATTAATGATTAAAGAAGCTTTCGCCAAATTTCGCCATCATTGGAGGGTTTTGCTCAGCGATCATACTTATAAAGTTTCTTTGTATGTGGGTGTTTGCATGATGACAGTCGGGTATGTAATAGACTACATGGCAACGGTTTATAATGATCAACAGACTTATGTGTCCGTTGGCGATTTGATTTTGGATAATATTCCGACTATCAATATGGAATTTTCGTTTACGTGGGTCATGTATGGCCTTATGGTTTTGCTTTTTGCCTATCCTATACTTTTTAAACCGGAAATTGCGCCTTTTGGACTTAAGACTTTTGCGATGTTAATGTATATGCGTGCGGGTTTCATAATTTTGACGAATCTTGGGCCCCCCGAAGGGTATTTTTATGATGGGAGACCGATTGGAGGGAATGTTATTTCGGATTTGATTTTTAGGAATGATTTATTTTTTTCCGGGCATACCGCTTATCCTTTTATGGGTTTTTTGATTTTTAGGAATAGTAAGATACGGTGGGTGTTCTTGGCAGGTTCGATACTTGAAGGTTTTACGGTTTTGGCGATGCGCATGCATTATTCAATTGATGTTTTTGCGGCTTTTTTTATAGCTTATGGCACTTATGCCATGAGCAGGAGAATTTTCAATCCTTTGAATAGACGTTTTAGGGATACCATAAAAATATACGGCTGGAATGCTTTGCAGAAATTGAAGAAACTTAAGAATATAACGAAACGTTAAAAGATTATCTCTTGTATCTTGTCGTGATGATTTTTGTAGAATTGGGCTTTGGGGTTGTTTGTTGTCTCCGTTGCTTCTTGAAGTATTGTGATTACTTCCGGGTATTCATCAAAGAATATTTTGAAACGACTTTGTTCCTGCGGATTTTTATTCTCAAACTCCATTGCCCATTGCCAAAAAGGCATGATCGAGAAATATTCGTCATATTTTTCTAAAGACTCCTCATATTTTTGCATTTTGTTAAGTAATCTGGCCCATTCCAGAGGTATATTCGGATTAACTTTAGTTTTTGCATCTGCTTTTTCAAAGTAATTGATTGCCGCTTGATAATCTTTTTTTAGAATTTCCAGTCTGCCTTTTAAGAATAAATATTCAGCCAATTCCGTACCTGCTGTTT
>CAYHSM010000098.1:0-4144 GCA_964359325.1 uncultured Candidatus Peribacteria bacterium | reverse complement strand
TCCGGATAATTATTCACAGCCACAAAATGACCTGGATAATGCAAAACAAAACCTCAAAAACACCAGGCAGAACTACGACAATCGTGTCAATGAGCTGAAAAATAATTTCAGAAATACAAAAACCGATCTTACGAGTCCTAACGCCAAAATGGCAGAATGGAAGGCCTGTATCGATAGGGCGGAAGCTTTTGTTAACGCCAGCGACGCTACTTCAGCTGAGGATCAGAGATCATTATGTGATGATATTTCACGCGACATTGATGAGGCATTTAAGATGGCGTATAGCAAATCAAATCTTATTAATGCCCAAGAGCAAGCTTTAAAAGAAAAACCAAAACAATACAAAGACGTAGAACGCCAATGGAAAGATCTGCAGCGCAACATCAAAAAATTACAACCACAACCGGACACTACTGTTATTCAGAGCCATATGACTCAATTGCAGGCAATATTAAGTAGAATGCAAACACTCGCAAATGCAATAACAGATGATCCGGAGTCTCAAGCTCAAGATATCCAGGATGAAAGTCGCAATTACGACGATGTGTCCAGGGAGTTTTTTGACGCAATAAATGACATAAATCAAACAGTAAATAATGCAAGTCAGCTGGAAAATATTAAGAGAAATTTGAAAGACAAAACAAGAAACGTAAAAGAATGGGAACGTGAATTAAAAAGACTTTCAAAAGATGCGCCGGAACAAGTTCAAACGCTTAGCGCGCAAATAGAGGCGGCAAAAGCTATTTTGACTCAAATTGAAAACGCAATAAATGCAGGAGATTCGGAAACCGCAAACAGTTTGGATCGCGATTTCTGGGACTACAATACAGAAATCCAAGATTTACTTAACGAGGCACGTAATGTAGATCAAATAAAAAATCAAAGTAAAGAATTTACCCGCATTATTAAAGAAAAAACGCAACAGATCAAAGACATGGAACGCGAATGTAAAAGAAATAAATGCGAAGGGGCTGAAGCCGGAGCCATACTTGAACAGTTAAAAGCTCTGCTCGCGCAAATGACAGACATGGCAAATAATCTGACTGCTGATTTTGCGCAAGAAGACTTCTGGGATCTAAATTCCCAATTTGACGAATTGAGTAGAAATTTCTGGGATGCAAATCAAGTGAAGTCACAGCAAAAGGACGTGACCAGATGGCTTAAAGACACGATTCGCGAATGGAATGATAAGGAAAGAATGATATCTCAATTCAGGAAGGACGCAAAAAGACGAGACGCGCAAATTTCTATAGATGAAGTTAATCAACTCCAATCTATTTATGAAGAAGGCATTGGTCATATTCAGGCTGCAAAAGACGCTTTGGGAAGCGGAGACTCTGACGCAGCAAGAGAGCATCTTGAAAGCTTAAATGATACAAGAATGCAATTTGATGAAATTGTTAATGGATTCAATAAAGGCCGCGAAACTCAGTATGCCAAATTTGAGATGGAGAGAGTGGGAAATGATCTCGATAACGCTGAAAACGCAATAAATCAAAAATGGGAAAACGGAGAAATTACTCAAGAAGATGCGGAAAAATGTTTGAGTTTGGTGGCTAATGGCAGAGATCTCTTGGAGCAATGGAATCAAGTTGCAGATGGAGGTCAGATTGGTGAATTTGAAGGCGACCAGAAAGAAGTTGAAATCGGATTTAAAAATCTCGAAAGACAATTTATGAAACATTGCGGAGATATAATTGATATGGGAGAAGATGAGCCGAATATAGAAGGATATACTCAAGTATATATTGATGAACAATTCAGAGGCACTGCAGAGGACGTATTTAAAAATATAAATGTTGACGACATAACAAACAAAATACTTGATAAACTGCTCAATGACGCAACGATTTCAAATCTTTTCAATTCCGTATTGGGAAAAATAAGCCAAAGATTTGAAGCGGAAATTGCTAAAACTCTGGAAGCCATGTCTTACATGGCTGACTCGGCACAACAGGAAATATTAAGCCGACAGACAGCAATGCTTGAACAGCTTGAAAATAGTCCTCAAGTTGACCAACAGATTGCAAAAGAACTTGTTGGTTCCAATCTTATAGGTGAAGCAGCTGATCAAGCGCAGGAGATGCTTAAACAAGGGAAAAAATTAACAGCCAAGGATGTTGATGCGCTTAAGCAAAAAGATCTAGAGGAAAAATTTGGAAGGAAGATAATTCCAGCTATAGATGTTCCTGATAATGCATGGTTTTTCGGATATGTTACAGATGCTTACAATCAAAATATTGTAAGCGGAAAAGATGAAAGACATTTTGCTCCGGGCGATAACGTAACGGTAGCTGAAATTTTAAAAATGGTTCTTAATGCTATTGGCAGGGGAGCATCGGATGAAGAGCCGGAATTGGGAGTTGCTCGAAATCACTGGGCGAGCGGCTACATAGCACAGGCGGAAAACTTTGGATTAAGCATTGTCAAAGAATTGAAAGATCCTAATAGGCCGGCAACACGCGCGGAGGTTGTAAAACTTATATTAGAAGTTGCAGGCATACAACCGGAAGCGGGAATAGAGTCTTCATTTAAAGACGTATCAGGACCTGACGCAGGTTATATCGAAACAGCAAAAAATCTCAATATAGTTAGCGGAGATGAAGGAAAAGGTACGTTCCGTCCAAATGATAAAGTTAATCGAGCCGAAGCTGCTAAAATTATCGGCAATGTTTTAAATTTGGTTAAGGCGGAATTTGTCGAAAAGTTTGAAGTCGAAACAGGGGACGATACAGGAATTTTTACAGACGACAGTGGAGAATCTGACGTAGAATTTATAGAGGAAGATATCCCAACCATATAAACATTAAGATCAAAAAAAGAGACCCGCTTAAACAACGGGTCTCTTTTTTATTTGCTTCAAAAATTTTGCTACTCTCAATAAATAATTTTTATCACTTCCGATCAGATTAATAATTTTTGAGCCTATGACTGCAATGTCAGCTTCCTTCCATACGGCATCCACATGCGCTTTATTTGATATTCCAAATCCAACCGCAAGAGGCAGTTTGATGTACTTTTTAATTTTTTTTAAATAATCTTTTAATTTCGGATTGAGTTTTTTTGACTGGCCGGTAGTGCCGTATCTTGATACACAATACACAAACCCGCGAGCCGCTTTCGCGATTTTTTTAAGTCTTTCCGTCCGCGTAAGAGGCGAAATGATTTGGATTGGTTTAAGTCCATATTTTTTGCAGTTCAACAGATATTTTTCAGATTTTTCTTCATCAATCGGAACGTCCGGAATAATCAACCCGTAGCATCCAACCTGAGCTGTTTTTTTACAGAATTTTTCAACGCCGTAGTGATGCACCAAATTGAAATAAGTCATAAACAGAAATTTTGGCGAAGCCAAAATTCCATTTGTTTTTTTATACAAATTTTCCATCAGTCTAAAACAATCATCAACTTTTACCCCATTTTCCAAAGCCTTTTGATTCGCAGCCATAATAGTAGGGCCATCAGCCACAGGATCGGAAAATGGAATCTGAATTTCCAGAAAATCAACACCACACTTACACATCAACAGGGCAACTTTCTCACTTTCTGTGAGAGAAGGATAACCGGCCACAATATGCATCATAATTTTATTATTTTTCACGGCTTTGCTTTTTTAAAAATTCTTTAAAATTTTTGTCTTTTAGTTTTTTAGTGACAATAAAAAGATCTTTATCACCGCGACCCGAACAATTAAAAACAATAGTTTTATTTTTACTTAATTTTGGCGCCAATTTAATAACTTCCGCAACAGCATGTGCGGACTCGAGAGCGGCAAAAATTCCTTCTTTTTGCGCTAATAATTTGTAGGCTTTGATAACTTCATCGTCCAAGGCATAGGTAAAATCCACCCTGCCGATATCATGGAGATAAGCCAATTGCGGCCCAATTCCGGAATAATCCAATCCTGCGGAAATACTATGAGTCTCTTCTATTTGACCATCGGAATTTTGTAAAAAATAAGACTTAAATCCTTCAACCACACCAACCTCTCCGCCATGAAAACGCGCCGCATGTTGGAATTTGCCATTAGACTTATGGATGCCTTTTCCTCCGGCCTCAACTGCGATCATTTTAACGGCCTTATCATCCAGGAATTCATAAAAAAGGCCCATGTAATCTGGAAAAAAACGACAGAGGATTTTTA
>CAYHSM010000097.1:0-4334 GCA_964359325.1 uncultured Candidatus Peribacteria bacterium | reverse complement strand
TCCGCGCGCAATTCTGGTAATCCTCACGCCGGATTCCCGCAAATGTCTTTGAATGTAAAGCACAGTCGCTTCTCCTTCCAGGCTTGGATTTGTTGCCAAAATAACCTCATTAACGCCGCCTTTTTTAATTCTTTCAAACAACTCCTCGGTCTTTAATTGTTCAGGCCCGATACTGTCAATTGGGGACAAAGTCCCATGCAAAACATGATAAACCCCCTTGTATTCTCCTGTTTTTTCAACCGCGACCACATCCAAAATTTGTTCGACCACACAAATAATTCCATGATCCCTGCTCGCATCATCGCAAATTTTACACGGATCACTTTCCGCGATATTCCAGCACTCTTTGCAAAACATCACATTCTCTTTTAACTTTAAAATCGCTTCCCCGAGCGGCGTAACGCGGCTTGAAGGAGAATGCAGCAAATAAATCGCCAATCTTTGTGCTGACTTGGGCCCGATTCCCGGCAACTTAGTTAGCTCTTCAATCAGCACTCTCACGGATTTTGGTAAAAAATTTGACATTTGAAACAATTTTAAATACTCATCACAAGTAAAACAACCTTTTGCCTGATAAGGTCTTGACAAAAATCCATCAACCTGTTAAAGATTTACACTTGCATTATTTTAAATTTTTTAAAAATGGCAATAGGTATAGACGGTAGGGGTCCGCAATCAGGCGCGCCAACAGGTCCGCGAGCCGAATTGTTGCCCGAAGAAATCCCTCTTTTGGCTGATTATGTTATGAGCAAACTTGAAGAAATGGGAAAAGACCACCCGTATTTATCAGAAGATCAAGAATATAAAAGCATTAAAACCGAATTACGAGATGAAGGGATTACTCCATCTGATGAAGCCGGATTTATTTTGGGGACTATATATGTAGACCTCATTTTGTATCTACAAAAATTAAGAGAAGGAACTCAAAATGTTGTAAGTTTTCAATCTTCAAAGAAGGAAGTGAAAAAAATTCCGGATGGGTATTTACCAATAACATTTGACGATTTAAAAAATAATTTTAATCAAGCCATCCAGCCGGAACATATAGGAAACGCATTAACAGCAGCGGCCGAGTCCATGATTATGGGAGAATTAGAAGGCGGCATTCAGCGCATAATCCCGAAATATCGCGAATCGGTAAAAGACGAAATAATTGAAGTTTTTACTCGCAGCAGCGAGGAAGAAGATGATGACATAAGGAGGGTTATAAATAAATTTAAAATGGACAATCTTTTGGCATTTCTATTTCAAGACGAAGAATCCCTGCGTTCAACTGTAGATCATCAGCATGAAGATATAGCGGTACGCATTGCAAGAATTATTTTACAAACAAGAGAGGAAATAAAGAATGAATATGAAGAATATAAAGAAAAGGGCAAAAAAGTAAATGTAACCCAAGCGGACATCGAAGCGTTAAAACGGGCGGGATGGGCAGCGGTTGTTGCAGCCGCAAGCAAAAGACGAAAGCCGATAGCTCCAAAAACCGGACGTGAAAAAAGACTAGACCTGGCTCAAAGAATCTATTTCACAGAGACGCGCTTTAAGCTCAGGTCCACCTTAAGGGTTATCTAATCTCCGCACATTTTTACAAAATATTGATGAATATTAATTTCATCGGTTAATTCCGGATGAAAATTTGTAGCTAAAAATTTACCTTGCCTGACAGCCACGATTTTATTTTTGTATTTTGCTAAAATTTTCACATTTTTACCCACACTTACTATTTTTGGCGCACGAATAAAAATCCCGCTTACGACACTGCTCCCGTACCAATTCGCCGCCGGCCCAAGATTAAATTCCAGCTGCGTCTCAAAACTCTCAATTTGCCTGCCATAAGCGTTTCTTTCAACCGCTATATCCATCAATCCCAACTGCTCGACATGATCTTTTTGCTTATCGCCTACGATTTTTTTTGCCAACAAAATCGCTCCCGCGCACGTTCCCCAAATTGCCAATTTGCCGCTTTTTGCCAACTTGATAATTTCATCTTTCAGCCCGAATCTTTTTAACAATTTACCAATAGTGGTACTTTCCCCGCCAGGGATTATCAACCCTCGCACTTTTTTTAAATCATCAACGGTCTTCACTTTAACCGGCTCGACTTTTTGACTAGACAACTTTTTTAGAGCTTTAAAGTGCTCCTCCACCGACCCCTGAATATCCAAAACACCTATTTTCATATTGCAAATTTACCATCCTCTCTCCGCGTATTTATCCGCAAGCTTGGAAATTTCCAAACTCTCCATTGCTTCACCGAGTCCTTCCGAGCATTTAGCTAAAATTTGAGGATTATCAAAATGTAAAGTCGCCTCCACTATTGCCTTAGCCCGAGCCGCAGGATCCGAAGATTTAAAAATCCCACTCCCAACAAAAATTCCATCACATCCCAACTGCATCATCATTGCAGCATCAGCCGGAGTCGCGATACCGCCGGCAGCAAAATCTACCACGGGCAGGCGCCCAATACCGGCAACCTCTTCAGCTAATTCCGCTGCCACCCGCTCGGTCAACGCCCATTTTTTCAACTCGGATTTTTTCATTTTTCCCAATTTCAAAATTTCCTCATTCATGGTCCGCACATGCTTCACGGCCTCAACCACATTGCCGGTCCCGGCCTCACCTTTCGTGCGGATCATCGCCGCCCCCTCGCTGATTCTCCTCAACGCCTCGCCAAGATTTCGTGCCCCGCACACAAAAGGAATTTTAAACTTCCATTTATCAACATGATATTTTTCATCAGCCGGAGTCAAAACTTCGCTTTCATCAATATAATCAACTCCCAAAGCCTCTAAAATTTGCGCCTCGACAAAATGCCCGATTCTAATCTTTGCCATCACCGGGATTGAAACGGCCTTCATTATTTCACGAATCATTTTCGGATCGCTCATCCTGGCCACGCCCCCGTCACGACGAATATCCGCAGGCACACGCTCAAGCGCCATCACCGCGACCGCCCCCGCATCCTGCGCGATACGCGCCTGTTCCGCATTCACCACGTCCATAATCACCCCGCCTTTAAGCATCTGGGCGAGTCCCTTCTTCAATTTTAAAGTATTCTTTTGCATAGCCACCGCATTCTATAGACAAAAATCGCACTTTTCAAGCACAAAGCTGTTTGGACAATTTCTACCCAAGTAGAAAATCTTTACAAACTTTTTCTACCTTGGTATAATATTCGCATGAACACAAGGGACCGTTATCTGGAAAAAACAATAGTCGCCGACCTGAAAGAGAAAATGGTTTTTATCGGCGGTCCGCGCCAGGTGGGCAAAACAACACTGGCAAAACTGATTGGATCCAAAAATTACAAAAATCCCCAGTATCTTAATTGGGATAATCGCGAAGATCGGAAAAACATTATTGCCGGATCTTTTCAGGCCAATGCTGACCTGCTTGTGTTTGACGAGCTGCATAAATTTAAAAACTGGAAGAATTATCTAAAAGGCATATTTGATAAATATAGAAACAGATACGCGATTTTGGTTACCGGCAGTGCCAGACTTGATTTGTATAGAAAAGGAGGGGATTCATTATTGGGCAGATATCACCATTATCGTCTCCATCCTTTTTCTTTGGTTGAAATAAATAAAAACAAGACCGTTCAAAAGCCAATGAAAGAATTAAAATTTCCAGATAAAAATCCCGGCAAAACTGCCAAAATTTTTAAGGAACTCTTTGAATTTGGAGGCTTCCCCGAGCCGCTGTTTCATAAATCACAAAAAGTGTTAAGGAGGTGGCATAATGACCGCCTTGACCGCCTTATAAAAGAAGACATTCGGGACACCACGGTAATCCGCGACCTTTCGGGATTGCAGGTTTTGGTAGAGCTTATGGAAGAAAAAGCCGCCGGCCAGCTCTCCGTAAATTCTCTCAGGGAAGATTTGCAGGTTAATCATAAAACGGCATCATTGTGGGTGGATATTTTGGAACAATTTTATTTTCATTTTCGTGTTTATCCCTTCGCCGCCAAGACCATAAAATCTTTGCGCAAAGAAGCTAAAATTTATCTCTGGGACTGGTCAGCGGTCAAAGAGGAATCAAAAAAACTGGAAAATATTGTTGCCTCACATTTGCTTAAGTTTGTTCATTTGCTGAAAGATGAGGAAGGATATAAAGCTGATCTGCATTACCTTCGTGACACATCGGGCAGAGAAGTGGATTTCTTAGTCAGTATAGATAAAAAACCCTGGTTCGCAGTTGAGGTAAAAAATTCTTCGGAAGAAACTTCGCCATGGTTGAATTATTATAAGGAAAGATTAAAAATCCCCTTTTTATATCAAATAGTAAACAAGCCTGATATTAATATAATTCAAAACAATGTTCAAATAATCAGT
>CAYHSM010000096.1:0-4419 GCA_964359325.1 uncultured Candidatus Peribacteria bacterium | reverse complement strand
GTCATCCCCTTGAGGGACAACAACCTGAAAATATTTCATAAACCAACAAAATTAAACTAAAATATTCAAATACAACAGTATTATATTATACCACAAAATTGTTAATGGATAACAGCTTAATTACAGAACATTGCAACCTCTTATGCCGACTATCAATATACTTCCTTTAAATAGCACTCCTCGCAACAAACACGCAGCGCTGTGCCCGGCTCTGACGCGGAAGCGGAGTGTCCATTTTCCGTCCTATAAATTGTCAAAATCTTTTTGCCACATTTTACGCAACTTCTCTCCCATAAATTGTGAGCATCATGAAATTTTAAACGATCATAATGCCTTTGATCCGGATGCCTTCTTGGAATCGGCAACTTCATTTGTTTGTAGAATTTTAACTCCGCCGGCACGATTTTATATTCGCGTCCGCTAACTTCGCATTTCAAAATTTTCCCCAAAATTTCATCACCAACTTCTCTGATATCCTCGGGCGGATTATAAAAATCCTTATCGGGTCTTGTTACAATTTCTTCATCATGCCAGCCAGCCCCAAGTTTTTTAGCTTGTTCTTTATTCAAAGAAAAATACTCCATCGCAACACTTTCGTTATAGCAAACAGGCGCAAGGGAATACGGGAAAAATTCTCCCCATTCTCCATTTTTAATCATGTGTTCTATAATCTGCGCTACCAATTTTTCATATTCCTCTCTTGTATATTGTTTATTAAAAACACAATACCGTTTACTCTTCAGTCCCACACACCCAAAAAGATCTCTGGAATTTACGCAATCAAGCGAATAACGCACATTATCGCAATACCAAACAAGATATCCGATCATTAAATTTGTGCCAACGCACGAACATACATTGTAACAAAACTGCAAACCATCAGGCGCACAATACACAGAATCATAAGTCCCAACGCATTTGGGAGAATTATGCAAAAACTTACAATCCTCCGAATCCTTTACGTCATAAGCAAAATGACAATTCTTGGAATTAAAAACCGCGTCACCGGTACAATTTTCACTGGCATAAACATGAGACTGCACATGAGGCAATTTCAAGCTCACTTCTTTTAATTTCCCGCGCAAAAATTTTAATCTAGCATGAGTCAAATATTCATAATCCTTTGCAAATTCTTCGTATTTTTCTTTTCCCAAAAATTTATTAAACACGCAAAATTCCTTATTTCTAAGCCCAAAACATCCGATACAATTCCTGCAGGCGGTACAGTCCTCGATCATCAAACAATCGCTGCAATTTCGACAATTGGTAAAAAATCGACAACCATAACATCCATCTGACGCCACACCTTGATAACAAAACTCTGAAGAATACAGGCACAAGCTATCAAGGCAATTCTTGGAAAAAGCAATATATTTCCCAAACATACAATCTTCGCTATTGGAAATACCAAAAGACAAATAACAATTTTTCGTATTTAGCGTGTAACAAGTGTAATAACTGTTTTCGGCATTGATTGTATGAAGGGACATGCGAGGAACATCAACATACAAACCCCTGAATTGCTCGCTGAAACTCTTTGAAAAATCAAAATCCCTTCCATAAATCATAGAATCCCACTTATCACTCCACCATTCCGGCTGATCATAAACTTTATAAAGCTTATCAGGAGAATAGATAGAGAGAATTTGGCGGCCGCTCATGTCGCATTTCCGACTATACAACTTCCTTTCATTGCGGAAGGCAAGCCTTCTTTGATGCCTGCACTGTGGACACATTTTCGGAATAGGAATCGCAAATTTACGTCCATCAAAAACCGGTGAAATTTGATCATAATACTTCAAATCCTCATCTGTAATTTCAAATTCCAACCCGCACTGCTGACAATTTTTCAACATAAAAGATTGCAATTATTGGCTCCATTTTAGAACACTTCCGCGAAAAAGCAAAAAAGACTTGAAATAAAAAATAACAAGGAGTAAGATAAGGGTGTAATAAAGTTACCTATCAATATTACACCAATAACATGAAAAAACATTTCAATCGGGAAAAAGTTAATTTCATGATAAGCAAAGAAATCTTAATGCAATTTAGGCAGCTAATACCTGCTGGCGAACGCAGTGATTTTATCAATGAGGCATTGGAAGAAGCGATTATAGATTATGGCCGTCGTAAAGCCATCGAAGGAATGCGTAGATTATCTGAAGAAAATTTAAACATATCAACAAAAGAATTCTTAAAAACACGCCATGAAGGACTCCTATAAACCACTATACATCATAGATTCATCGGTACTCATAAAACTAATCGAAAAAGAAGAGGACCAAGAAAAAGCCTTTGAATTAATGGAAAAATTTTTCCGAAAAAAGATTGACCTTGGCATACCAAGTCTAGCTTATTATGAAGTAACAAATTATTTTTCAAGGAGGCATCCATTCAAATCAATATTATTTTTTTCACAAATATTAATGTTAAAAATGACAGAATTTTTTGTAACACTTGAAAATATAGCAAGAACAATAGATATAACACAAAAATTCCCTAAAACAGCATTTTACGATGCCACATACCACGCACTGGCAATCCAACACGACGGGACCTTCATCACCGCAGACGAAAACTATTACAAAAAAGCCAAGTCTTTAAAGCACATTCAGCTCTTAAAAGATTATAAAGATTAATACACCTCTTCCAAATAGCACTTCTCACAATAAATCTTTTCAGTACGATCAGTAGCATAACTGGACTGCAAACTCATCCGGCATTTCCCGCATTTTCGTTCCCACAATTTGCGCGGATTGCGCATACCGGCCCTTGCCTTAAGCCTGCAATTCGGACAACTGTGCGGAATCGGCACAAGATGCTTTCTGTACCATTTTAACTCCTGAGTCAGGATACGATAATTTTTCGCACACATATTACAATCCAAAACCGCATCCAAAATATCATCCTTAACTTCTCCAATAAAATCCGGCACAACATAAGTCTGTGTGACATGCTTTGAAACAACTTCATCTCTCCAATTAAAGCCGCGCTTTACAGCTTCGTCTTTAGTCAGAGGCCAATATATCCCGGCAGTCGTCTCGTTATATCCGAAACATGATAATTTTTTAGGCAATGGTTTCCCAAACTCCCCGGTTTTCTTCATATGTTCAATAATTTTCCGCGTCATTTCGCGATAATCTTTCTCACTATACTGTTTATTCAAAATACAAAACTCTCCATGATTAATCCCAACGCACCCAAACAAATCATGAGAATTCAAACAAAAATCCGAATAATAAACATCGGATGAACTAATCACCCAAAAAGAAAAATAAGGACGATAAGAATCAAAAATACTCGTAGAATTATAACAAAGCTCAGACCCTATCCCGATCATATCACACAAAAAACAATCCTTAATCTGCGCGCCATAAATAATTTCCCTTGAGTCCTCACTCATGGACACATCAAAACATTTTGTGCAATTTTTGCTGTTAACAATGTATTCTCCGGAACAATCCTGACACGCGACTATATGCGCATATTTTTTTATAGACTTAATTCTCTCTTTCAAAAACTTATCAAACAAAACTTGCGTATCACTATATCGTCCGGTGATAAATCCGGCTTTTAATTTCATATATTCATCTCTGCCGTACTCTTTATTTTCAATGCAATATTTTTTATTTTTTAAATTGAAACACAAAATACACTCGCTGCACCCGCTGCATTCTTCGCAAAAATAACAATTATGACATGTTGAAGAATTAAAAACATACTGGCAATCATAGCAATTTGCCAAATCGGAACAATAATAAAGAACTTCACAGTTATAAGCATAATCCAAATCGAGACAATAACGATTTTTATCGCACAAAATACCAAACATGCATCCTTCGTTATAATCACCGCCAAAAATCATGTATGAATCCTTGTTGCCTACGGAAGTATTACAAAAATCACTGTTCTCGGCTTTTACATTATGGATTGCGAGCCTCGGCACTCTCAATTTAAGCTCTGCAAATTGCTCAAAAAACGGCCTGTTAAAATCAAAGTCCTGCCCGAAATCTTTTGCATTCCACTTATCACTCCAAAAATAATCAGGCTTATAAACTTTATAAGGAGATTCAGGATGATAAATGGAAATTATATTCTCGCCTGTGACATCGCATTTTCTGCGATAAAGCACTCTTTCATTCCGGTAACACAGATGAGTTTTATGTTGGCAAGTCGGACAAATATCTAAAGGCTCAACGCCAAATTTTTTAAAACATTCCAAATCAATATCCTCCCAGATAAATTCCTGTCCGCAATCCTGGCAAATCTTGGTAAGTGACATAAAAAAATCTCAATATGCGAACGCAAGTATAATCCCTTAAAGGGATATGGCAAGAGCATCACTCTCATCCAACTGCCATACAAAAAAAACTTCCCAAAGCAAAAAAATACAGATAATATAGCCAACGAAAAATTAAC
>CAYHSM010000095.1:0-4519 GCA_964359325.1 uncultured Candidatus Peribacteria bacterium | reverse complement strand
AAGTAACCTTGTAATCATCAGGATCAGGGTCTTCCAACCTGAGCAACCCCGCATTATTGAACACAGCCAACGCACAGAATTCCTTTTGAGCTACAATCTTAGGTATAAGCGCAATCGCCACAGGATACTGTTTATCCAAACTTTCTTTAACATCTATTCTTACGCCGCCTTCAATCTTCAAGGCCACTCCGTCACCAAACTCATCAGGTGTTATAAGAGCAACGGTCTCCCTTTCAGCAACACCGAACTTTTGCGCGCCAGGCACAGTTACATTAGCCTGCCATTGTCCACCTTTATAAACCAGAGTAGTACCAACTATCGATCTGCCACCGACTCCTGCAAACGGTTCAAGCAATTTTTCAATTCTCTTTTTAACTCAATCGACAGCTTTTTCAGCCTCGGCCTTTTTGGTGGGTCCTACAAGAGGAATTTTTGTTATATAATTCCTGCCGGGATTCCTATTATACGTTTTGCCATATTCATTCCTTAAATATATACGGAAAACATCAGGTTCAGCCACAACGACAATCGGAAATCCTTTTAAATAACCGGAAAAATGTCCGGGTCCAAGCTCCTCAGTCAAATGGAAACCTTCCTGAGGCATATCTCCAAATGCATCTTGATTAAGTTTAGCCTCGATTTCATCGCGTTTTTTAGCTGAAAAAAGTCCTTCGGCCACAGCACCCGGAGCATAATCGCTAGCAGCATCCATAAAATGTCTAACTTTTGATTTGCTCAAAACGGGATCCTTCAAAGCCTCATCATAAGTCATACCTTTATATTTTTCATGATCCTTGTGAAGCGTATTGTCATAAACCACTCTCATTGCCAAAGCCAATTTGTAAATCTGCTGGCCGACACGGATATATTCTTTTTCATTTGGGCCAAGTTTTGTATTGGACATACCAATATAGTCTTTGAGTCCTTGTTCGCCAATGCCCATCTTAAACGGCCATTCATTCTTTAAATCCGGAAAAATAGCCGGAAATTCTCTCGGATGAATGAATTGAACGCCACCCTCTTTATTTGTACGATCAAATAATTCCTGTAAAGTGGTAAGTTTAGTATCCGACATGCGTAAAACAATTCCATAATCCAAATCTTTCATTTGTTCGGAATATTCGCTTTGGCTCAAAATACCGTTGAGTGAAGCCATAGGAGTGCATTTGACATCGTAATCGGTATCTTTAAATCCAGCCATTTTCAATACATCGTAGCCGGCATTTTTTAAGAAAGTATTACCGGCATAAATTGCAGCGCCCCAAAGTAGATATTTGGCAATGCCACCGCCGCCACCGCCGCCATGTTCGCCATGCTCGCCTCAATCTCCAATCAATCCTCCAACAACTTTATACATAGCGTAAATACCAACTGCATACATACCTGCCGTAGCATAGTCCCTTTCACGAATTGCTTTTTGGAAAGCGGCAAGATTATCTCTTACAAATCCTGTGGCTTTGTCAGCAATAAAATTCTCATCAAGTTTTCTTTGCTTAGAAAGAGTTTCGAGCTGAGCCTTGTCTTGAGCGATTAAAACTTGAGCTCGGATATATTGGAAGTGATCGTAAGCTTTGATGAAAGCCTCGCCGCCCAAAAATACGCCATCTTTTCCGAGACGCGAGATTTCATCGCGACTCGTTCCGTCCGTAGGATTTTTGAACATTGGACGATACTTGCCGTTATCAAGTCCGAGCCATGGATTGGCAGTATCCGCAGCGCTTCTCAAAACAGGAAACATTGTGTTATAAAAATCAGGAGACGAATCTATAATTCCAAGAGTTTTTAAATCACTGTAAATTAATTGCAGACCTTCAACAGTTGAATGATCCCATTTTTGAGCGTTAATTTGGTAATTTTCCCTCGTCACATTGATTCTCCAACGATCCAGTTTGTCTCGTTCATCTTTTAGATCTATTTTCAAAAATTGATCCATTGTCCAAACGGGCTTTTCCGGCATAGTCGGATTGATTTCTCGTCTCTTTCCCTTTTCCTCCGTTTCCGCAGGTCGCCGTTTTTCCGTTTCCGCTGGCGCTTTTGCTGGCGCTTCAGGTTGCACCTTAGGCAATCCTTCGTCATCCCTTAATCCTGCGCGTTTCCGTGCAGCTTCAATTTCGGCTTTTAATTCTTTTTGCTTTTTTTCGGCTTCTTGAGCAACCCTCTTTTCTTCCTCTTCTTTCGCAGCTTTAATTTCCTCCGGCGATTGAGGCTTACCTTGCTCGACAGGCACAGGTGTCCCGTCAGGCGGGTTTGGAGCCTCTTGCCCGGCTGGGGGGGTCGCTCCTTTTTGGCATAATCTCGCCTCACCAAAAAGCTCATCACAAAGCCCTGAATTGAGCCCTGAACATGACACTGAATTATGAGAATTTTCGTTTTTCATTTTGCCGACTTTTTATTTTTGTATCATATAATTATACCAAAAAATCGTCCGAAGTACAACACCCAGGGGACAAATACTTACATAATTATCACTTGACGGATTCCGGTATTATTTTAGACCTTTTTTGTCAAAAATTACCTACGCCTCGTTTATTTCATTAAACTTCGCAATGAAACTTTTGAAAAATCCGGTCAGTCCGGCATAAATCTTATTCATCAACCCCGGATACATCATTGCAAATTCAAGCAACGCATCATCAACGCTCAAAAACGGCATAGTCACGGACGTTTGATTTATAAATTGACGAAGATGTTCGGTTTGAGCCTTATCCAAATTATTCCAAATGCTGAAAATCAAATGGTCTTTGGTCTGGCGCTTCAGAACGCCAAGCACAAGATTGCGATAAATTTCATCATTATGATCTATATTAAGTTGCGCTAGCACAGCATCATAGAGATTTTCCGCGTCTGTAAAAATATTTACGATTTCTTGTTGTTCTTTTTTTTGTGTCATAGTGTTTTTTTAAGAATGATGACCGGCCGCAGCTTCTTTGCCATGACCGTGGTCGTCTTTTTTTTCTTCCTTGGCTTTTGCCGCAGGTCCGGCAATCACTTCATGTCCGGCTGGGAATGCTGTCTTAGCTCCGACCATTTCATTCAAAGCTTTAATTTTCTCCTTATATTCCGCCAAATCTATAAATGGCGAACTTGCAACTTCAACAGGAGTCAAAACAGCTTTTTCTTCAAGAACTTTCATTTGCTCTGCCAACAAATCGGCTTTTTCTTTTGTTCTTTCCGCATATTTAGTACTTTTCCATCCGACTTTTTTCCACATATTTGCAGGCGTTTCCGTAACTGCTTTAGTCGCGCCTTGCAATGTCTCTCCTGCTTTAGTCTTTGCATAACCTGCGACACGACCTATATCACTGCTCAAAGCTTGTCTTATCGTAGGCAACGGCTGCCACGGAGTTTTACGAAAAAGATTAATAGCCCATACACCGGGTTTCGCAAGCGCTATCAAAGGATATTTTGCGGCCCTAAACGGAAATAACATAGTATGGAATCCAAGACTCGCGCCCAATTTTGTAGCGCCCCAAGCGCCTTTAAGTCCAATCAACGCCGGAGCTCCAAGCCCGACAGCAGCAGCTTTTTTGCCAAGAAAAGTACCTGTGTCATGAGCTTTATCCCTGAGCCATTGCGCCTCAGAGGAATGCCAATAAGCGGCAGCAACAGAATCCTGTGAAAATTCAACTTGTCCATCCACATCAGCTTCAACAGCTTCTTTAACCAAAGCTTTTAATTTCACTTCATAAATTTCTTTATTTATTTTTTTTGTACGAAGTTTGTCATTTAATTCTTTATATTTTAAATTGAGCAATTCGACTTTATGTTGTTTAAATTCATCGCCTTTGTCCTTATAATTTTCAAAATGAGCTTTAACCAACGGTCGCACTTTTTTCATTTGTTCTTTGAAAGCTTCATCAATAATTTTGCTAATGCCCGCTTCATCCATGCGCTCATGCACTCCCAATTGTTTGGCAAGCAGAGCTTTTAATTTTTCCTCAACTCGCAGAGCTTGCACAGACCTGACTTTGCCGCTTTCATCTTTTGTTTTATCAAAAAGTTCCAAAGCCGCCAGTAAAAAGAATCCATTTTTGTGATTGAGTTTTTCAATGTTAAAAAGTTTCTCAATATGCGCCCAATCTTTAAAATCCTCGGGCTTCATTCCTTTAAAAGGCTGCACAACTTTGTCGCCTTCTTTATATTGGAAACCGATCAGTTTGCCTCGTAATCCAACTTCATTCAGAGCATCGAATGTCTCCGCGCCGCCTCTATTCGCAAGGGCTTCATAGCCTTCCTCGGTCTGCAAAGTAGCCACATCCCCTGCAAGAATCATAGTCACCAGTTTGTTACGATCAATGATTGATAGATCGGGAAATTGTTCGGCTACCAGTACGCCAATAATTTTTTTGGCCGCTTGGGCATCGGTAAGGTTTTTTCCCTGATCAATTTTAGCTTGTTCCTTATCCATAGCTTTCTTGGCATCCTTAACGCTTTTTTCACTGTCAGCCAATTTTGTATCAAAAGCCTCTCGCAAATGCTCAACCTTGTGATGATTACCAAAATAGGTTTGCAATTCAGA
>CAYHSM010000094.1:0-4660 GCA_964359325.1 uncultured Candidatus Peribacteria bacterium | reverse complement strand
CTCCATATAAACCAACCATCCCTTTTTTCGGCTGCGCAAATTTTTCAAGCAAAATCCTCAAAACTTGCGCAATATTTTTTCTTTTGGTCCTTTGCGTCTCTTCGATTTTTTCAGCATCTTCATGAGAATTATCGCAAATTTTAAAATCTTTCTGTCCAAGTTCGGCTAAATAAACTTTCCCGCGCTTGTTTAAACTAACAATAGAGAATTCATTCCCTTTCCCTCTTACTTCCAAAACAGGATCAATTCCAATCAGGCTCAAACGTCCGTAGATATGAGAAATATCTCTGGATTCAAGCAGGAAGCTCTTGTTGGAATTTTTAAAAATTCGCGAAAACACCATTGAGGCATCTTCACACTTAATTTCTTTACAAAATTTTTCTAAAACCATTTTCGCCATATTTAAGTTCTCTGGAACCGCGACTGACAGTGCCCATACTTACGCCGAGTTTTTTGGCGACTTCTCTTTGAGGCACTCCTTTTAACAGCAGTTTTACGATCTGTAATCGTTTGGAAATTTCCTCCAATTCGCCGGGCGTAAGAATGTTGCGGAGAAAGGCTTCGGACGTTATGGGATCTTTTATTGTAACGAGCACGTCAGCCAATTCCTTGATGTATTTCTTGTCCATAATTGTTCTAGTTTAATAGTACAACAGTACACTAGCAGGATGTATAAAACAAGTCAATGGAAAAATATCGGCCAATAAATATTAGCCAAGACTTTTTTGAGGGGGCGAAAAATTAAAAAACTTTCCTGGAAAGTTTTTTAATTACTTCTTCAAATTCTTCAGATATTTTATAGCCTCTTCTTTTTGCCTGTCGTAAGTTTTTGTAATGTCGTCTTCAGTTATTTCCACTATTACGTCCGGCGTTAAGCCGACTTTATCAATATTTCTACCGTTTGGCGTAAACCATTTGGCTATAGTTAGTCTGATGCTGGAGCCATCTGAGAATTTTTCAACTTCTTGCACGCTTCCTTTGCCAAAACTTTTGGCCCCGAGGATTACGCCACGTTTATGATCCTGGATTGCTCCAGCCACAATCTCGGAAGCCGAAGCGCTGCTATCATTAACAATAACAACCAACGGAACATTCAACAATTTTGGATTCCCATTGGTCTTTAAAATTTCATATTTCTTACTTCTTTCTTTAATTAATACCGCTGGAGTGTCTTTTGGAAGTAAATAAGATAAGAGTTGAACGGAAATATCCAAATATCCGCCGCCGTTAAAACGCAAATCCACAATAAGGCCCTTGGGCTCATTCAAAATCAGACCTGAAATCGCCTTACCGAATTCTTCATTCGTCTTGTCATTAAACTGATTAACGCTCAAATAAACGATGTTACCATCAATCTTCTCGACCGTTACACTCTCTATATCAATGCTGTCCCTGACAATGGAAACATCAAAAGATTTATCCAGTTTATTCCTTATAATTGTTAAAGTTACAGTCGTGCCTTTTTTGCCGCGAATTTTCATTATGGCATCAACCAAAGTCATATCCGAAGCAATCTCATCATTTATTTTATAAATAATATCGCCCGGGAGAAGCCCGGCTTTTTCCGCGGGACTTTTACGCAAAGGAGAAACAATAACCAAATTTTTATCCTTCACTGTCAACTCAGCTCCTATTCCCTCCAAAGTCCCTTCCAAACTTTCATTAAATTGTACGCTTTCTTCAGGCGTCATAAAAACCGTATAAGGATCATCCAGCGAATTCACCATGCCCTTAATAGAGCCATAAACCATATTCTCATCTTTCACCGCATCTTCATCTACATAATTATCCTCAAGTTCACTCCAAACTTTCCAAAACAATCGCATGTCGGCATTATGGCCGCTTTGGTCATTTAAAATTGGAATAACATTTGTGGAATCTTTATCTATTTTGACAGGGCCACCGCTAAAAATACCGATATTTCCGGCTTGCCATCCCAATGCAAAACTAAAAATGGCAACAACAATGTACAAATAAAAACGCGAAGGCCTGTTTGGATTAATATAGTTGTACATTTTTATTTGATAGGCCCGCCTGCGGCGGGGTGTTATGCTTATTTAATTCTATTTCAACCGGCTAGTCAAATTTAACATTTTTTCAAAGGAGCCACGGATAGTGCCAATTTTTTCACACCAATCTTTGAATCTTCAAAAGCGATAGTCGCCACACCTCCTGTAATATCAATAACAATTCCTTTCCCGAAAACATTATGAACAACTTTGTCTCCCACTCCAAAAGGCACATCAACTCCCTCGTTTAATTCAATTGGGATTGGCTGGCCGATAATATCTTCCACGGATATGCGCGACTTGGCGCCATGTCCGCCAAAATTCGCCTCGACCAAACTCTCATCAATATCAGCCAAAAACTGTGAAGGGGCATTGACCCTGGATTCTCCATACAAAGTCCTCTCTCGCGCGTGCAATAAATAAAGACAATCCATGGCTCTTGTCATGGCCACATACATCAAACGGCGTTCCTCTTCCAATTCCTGCCTGTCCAACAAACTTCGGTTATGTGGAAAAACTCCTTCTTCCAGGCCCGCAATAAACACGCAAGGGAATTCAAGTCCCTTGGCGGAATGTACGGTCATAAGAGTCACTGCATTTTCTTCGTCTTTTAATCTATCAACATCAGCAATCAAACTGACTTCTTCAAGAAAAATGTTTAATGATATACCAGGCTCAAGTTTATCATATTTTTGAGCAACAGACACAAGCTCTGCGATATTTTCAAGCCTGGCTTCTGCCTCCACGCTTCCATCATCTATGAATTTTTTATACCCGCTTCTATCAAGGACCAGTTTTATCATTCCTGAAGCCTGAAAGTCGCCATTCAACAGCTGCAAATTTTTTATCAATTTTACGAATTTTAAAATTTCCTCAGACTTGCTGCCGGCCAGATCCGGAACATCATTGGCAAGAAGCATTGCGTTAAACAATGACAAATTATTTCTCATCGCAAATTCTTGCAGAACCTCGAGAGTTTTTGTGCCTATTTTTCTTGTTGGAACATTTATTATGCGAAGCAAGCTTACGGAATCATTTGGATTTTGAATAATTCTCAAATAAGCCAAAATATCCTTAACCTCTTTTCTTTGATAAAACCTGATACCGCCAACGATACGATAAGGAATTCCATATTTCAAAAATACTTCTTCCACTACGCGGGATTGAGCGTTTGTTCTGTATAAAACAACAAAATCATTATAATTCGGGTATTCGCTGCCAACCAATGACCTGTCGATTTCCAATGCGATCATCTCTGCTTCGTGTCTTTCATTATCAGCCAGCCAGTGTTTGATTTTTTCCCCGCCCTTGCGGTCTGTCCAAAGTTTTTTGTCTTTTCTGTGCGCGTTTTTTTGAATGACGGAATTGGAAGCATCAAGAATAACCTGAGTTGAACGATAATTTTGCTCAAGCACTACGGTTTTGGTGTCTGGATAATTTTTTTCGAAATCCAAAATATTTTGAATTGTAGCCCCGCGCCAACTATAAATACTTTGGTCAACATCTCCGATCACGCAAATATTTTGATATTTTGCAGCCAATAATTTAATGAGAGCATATTGAGCCCTGTTTGTATCTTGATACTCATCAACTGAAATAAATTTAAATTTTTCCTGATATTGATCCAGGATTTCAGGAAATTTTTGGAATAATTCAACAGTCTTCATAATAATATCGTCAAAATCCAGAGCTGTATTTTTTTGCAAAGCCTTTTGATATCTCGGATAAATTTGCGCGACTTTTTCGGAAAAATAATCATTGCTGTAATTCATATATTCATCCGGGCCTATCAATTGGCTTTTGGCATTGGAAATGTGATTCAAAACCGCTTTGGGGCTGATTCTTTTGGAATCAATTCCCATCTCTTCAATAATTCTTTTAATCAAAATTTGCTGATCGGCTTCATCATAAATTACAAACGCAGATTCGTAGCCAAACAGATGAATATGTTTACGCAGAATCCTGATACAAACCGCATGAAAAGTGCCGATGGTCGGAATCAAATGATCATCTGTGAAACCGCCCAGATCAATGTCTTTTGATAGAAGTTTGACTATTCTCTTTTTCATCTCGTTGGCAGCTTTGTTAGTGAATGTAACAGCTAAAATATTCCACGGGCTTATGCCTTTTTCCTCTATTAAATAAGCAATTCTGTGAGTCAAAGCTCCGGTTTTGCCGCTACCCGCCCCTGCGACAACCAAAAGCGGCCCTTTGAAATGGGTGACAGCTTCAATTTGTTTCGCATTCAAATTTTCTAGAATTTTACTCATAAATTTTATTCTTGGACCTGGATTATATCCAAAAGACACACGGCAAAAAAGCTCCAATACTCAAAGTCTCCTTGACACCTACCTCTGTACGATTACAGTCGTACCAATGTCAGTAAAGTCATACAGCCAGTCAGCATCTTCGGGAAGGATTCTGACACAGCCATGACTTACAGGGCGACCGATATGATTTCTTGCTTCTGTCCAGAATAGCCCACCATCTCCGCCCAGGCTTGGTAAAGCATGAAATCCGTAACCGCCGGCCCTGAACATCATAAATCTTGGCATTATATAATGAGGAGGTTTTGCACCGACTCTCACCCATTGTTTCAAAATAATATTGGTTTCTCCAACCGGGGTTGGAGTGGCCGAAGCTCCACTTGA
>CAYHSM010000093.1:0-4729 GCA_964359325.1 uncultured Candidatus Peribacteria bacterium | reverse complement strand
TTACGCCAAAGATAAAACGGAAGTCACATTTGACGCCAACCCAAACACTCTTAAAAAAATAATATTTACTCAAAACGATAACGCTGTCACCTACCTTTACAGGCAAGACATAAAAACCGTGCCTATTAAGTATGGCGATTTTGAAAATTTCACTGAAGGAGACGTTTCCTATTATATGGAAACTGCAGCGCTTTCATCTCAAAAACCGCTTACTATCTCGTCAGATTTCGCACCAAGCACCACCAAAACCTTCACAGCTGTGGAGCACAGTTTTGACACAATAAATAAAAACGAAATATCTACAACAGTGGCGGATACAATGAGCTCACCAATCACAATAACAATAAACGGAACAGTAAAAATCGACACAAAAACAGAAGCTCTTGTAATGAAGCCGAACGGCTCAGTGGATAAAGTAACACTGACAACTTCCGGAAATATCGGAGAATATTTCAGCACACCGATCATAAAAAGCGGCGACAATTTCACATTCGCATATACCCCGGAAGCAACAGGCAGATACATTATAGAAATAAACAACAAAAACAGTGAAGCCTCCCTTAATCATCCAATTTACATCGGAAATATAATCCCGCTTATTCCGGATTATTTTGATATTAACAGTCGCGAATCTTTTGAAGGGACGTTCGATGTCGCGGCCCAGCAGCAAAAAATGTTAGATTTAATAAATCAAGATCGCACAAAAAACGGCTTAAATCCTGTAGTTTTGTCTGATGAATTAAACAGTCTGGCACAAGCGCACTCGGACGACATGAAAAATAATAATTTTTTCAGCCACTATAATCTCAGCAATCAAACCCCTGATGATCGCCGTATTGCAAAAGGAATAAAAACACCTGTCAGTGAAAATATAGCAAAGGACGTATCTGTAACTTTTGCGCACTACGGCTTTATGCGCAGCGCAGCACATCGCCAAAATATTTTAACTCCCGAGTGGGCTCGTTTGGGCCTTGGGATTTCTCTGTCTGACGGAAACCTGACCATAGTCCAAGAATTTTCCACAAACGAATTAACCGCTGCAGACCTAAATAATTACAAAACGGAACTTTTAAACAGCATCAACGGCAAACGAGCGAGCAATAGCCTTTCTCCACTGATCAACGCATCCCAACTGGAAACCGCAGCAAAATCATTAAACGATAAAACCATAATATCAGAAGCCGAAATAACAAACTCTGATTTTACAAACGCGCTCCAAACTAATAATATCTTCGGCAGTTCGCAATTAATCGGCAGGAATGGTAATCCGTGGAAAACAATCCTGGATTCGCTCCTTGCAGAAGAGCCCGCACTCTTACAAAGCAAGTGGAAATTAATAGGGATAGACATTCAAACTGACAAAAATGGCCAAATCCATACGATTATCGTCATTAATGATAACGACTAAATGAATTTTAAAATTAAAAAAATTAGCAAAAACGCCGCAGGCGTTTTAAGTTCCCCTCACCACCCCCCTTCCCCTCCCATCATAAAATCCACCGCTAAAAAATTCCATATCAGCCTCGGCCTGATAGGTTCGCTTTTAATAATCGTAATTTTAATGACAGGCATAGTAAAAGCCGTAAGCAGCATAGATTTCAAATTTTTTCTGAGTATTGCCGGAGATGACCTCAAAACAGACTCTTATGGCCACACAAATTTCCTAATACTTGGAACCGGAGGAAAAAATCATGAAGGTGCGGACCTGACAGATACAATGATAGTGGCAAGCCTGGACGACACTGACAAATTGGTAACGATGATCTCTATTCCAAGAGATATTTACGTTCAAGACAAAGTGGTCGGAAATTCCAAAATTAACGAAGTCTACTATAACTCTGAAAAATACTATGGAAACTCAACGGAGGGACTCGATCACGTCAAAAATAAGATTGAAGAAATTATGGGAATACCGATTCATTATTGGGTAAAAATCGACTTTGACGGATTCAAAGAATTAATAGACGCGCTGGAAGGAATAGATATTTTAGTGAAAGACCCGATCTACGATCCGTATTATCCAAAAGATGGAACTTTTCTTTACGAAACATTCAATATTGCGGCCGGGCAACAACACATGGACGGAGAATTAGCTTTAAAATATGCGCGCAGCCGCAAAACAACCTCGGACTTTGACAGGGCTGACCGTCAACAACAAATTATTTTTGCAATTAAAGAAAAAGCTTTGCAAACGGAAACGGTTTTAAGCGCAGACAGGATCACGGAAATCCTGGATACGCTCAAGAAAAATATTGAGACAAACATAACCGTAAAAGAAATTTTAACTCTCGGATCTCTCGGCGCTGATTATTCCTCCGATAAAATTCTCCATCGTCTTATTCATGATGATCCAACGCAATGCGGCGGTTTTTTATACACGCCGGAAAGGGAATATTACGGAGGAATGTTTGTGCTTATCCCCGCGGGCGGATTTGAATTCATCCATCTTTATTCGGATTTAAATTTCAATCTGCCTAAAATAGCAACGGAAAAAAGCCGAATTCAAATCTTAAACGGCACAAAAAAAGGTGGAGTTGCCGGAGAAACAAAACAAATCTTAAAGAGATTCTGCTTTGATGTAGTGCGTTTTGGGAATGCGCCGACACAAGATCTCACACGAACAACATATTATTATCTAAACACTCGCCCTAAAACTTTAAATTTTCTGCAAAAAATAATTCCCGGAAAAGAAAATACTAACGTCCCGCAAAAATACCTGGAAGCCGGCTACTTTGATCAAGCTGACATTATAATGGAATTGGGCTCAGATTACGTAAACTCGGATAAATATATCAAAGACCCTTTCTATTATCTTCCAGCGCCAAAAGCAGCCACAGATGAAACGACAGAAGCACCAACAACGCCAGAGACAGCAACACCAACCTCAACACCATCAACCCCTACCACATGAGAATAAATAAATACATCGCGGCAAACTCCAGCTTTTCCCGCAGAAAAGCGGATGAACTCATAAAAAACGGCAAAGTAACTCTTAACGGCAAACAAACTTTAGAGCTTGGCCTGGACATTAATCCGGAAAAAGACAAAATCGCTATCAGTAATAAACTCATCAAACAAAAAACCGACAAAGTCTATTTAGCCTTAAACAAGCCAAAAGGATATATAACAACACTCGCAGACGAGCATGGTCGCCGCACAGTTATGTTGCTTGTCCCTCAGCGTCAAAATCTAAAACCCGTTGGGAGACTGGACATGGATACGGAAGGGCTGCTTTTATTCAGCAACGATGGAGAATTTATCAACCGCTTTACTCATCCAAAATTTGAATGTGAAAAAGAATATTATGCAAAAATCAATGGTGAACTTAAAGAAACGGATCGAAAAAAATTGGAAAATGGAATAATCCTGGAAGACATAACAACATCAAAAGCGAAAATTAATGTTATAAAAGCCGAAAAAAAGAGGACATTGCTTACAATGACAATTCATGAGGGACGCAACAGACAAATTCGCAAAATGTTTGATTCCATTCATCACCCTGTGGAATACTTGCAAAGAATCCGCATTGGTCGGATCAAATTGGGTAATCTGCAAAAAGGAAAATATCGTTTATTAACCACCGAAGAAATCAATGTTAACAAGTCTGCTTAGCCTATATATCGCTTCTGTTTTACAAACGGGATTTGACGCAAGCCAAACGGGAGGAACAATCGGAAATAATGCCGCAATGGTTGTAACCGCAAGCGCAAACCTTTCCGACATGTTGGAATCCGGCAAAAAACCCATAAAAGACTCCGTCCACATCTCTCCGCTTATCTCAGCGGAAGGAAGTATAGCCGTGGATATTGAAACGGAAGAAATTCTTTATGAAAAAAATCCTCACAAACGCCTAAAAGTTGCCAGCATAACAAAACTGATGACAATTTTAATAATTTTGGAGGAAAATAAAATGGATGAAGTGGTAACTGTGAGCAATAACGCTGCGAGCATAGAAGGATCAACAATGTTCCTGCGCGCAGGAGAACAAATTACAATTGAAAATCTGCTTTATGGCTCCCTGATAAGCTCAGCAAATGACGCAGCAATAGCTCTGGCGGAATACAATGCCGGAGATGTAGCCACTTTCGTAACAAAAATGAACAAAAAAGCAAAAGAATTGGGATTGATGAACACAAATTTTTCAAATCCTGTAGGCCTTGATCAGCCAAATAATTATTCCTCTGCTTATGATATTGCAAAACTTGCCGCCTATCTTTATCACAATAAATTCGTTAAAAAAGCAGCAAAAATGAAAGAATTGGAAGTTACCTCTGTAACCGGTGACTACAAACACAAGCTGGAAACAACAAACAAATTACTGAGTAGCTACCTTAAGGTTAATGGCTTAAAGACAGGCAAAACTGATGCAGCAGGCCTTTGCCTTGTGGCAATCGCAGAAAACGATCAAGGTCATGAAATAATCACTGTTGTCTTAGACAGCCCCGCCCGTTTTGAGGAATCAAAAATTCTTATCGACTGGGTATTTCGAGCATATAACTGGCAATAAAAATGAATATACAAAATCTCAGCGCAATTATCGAAGATTTAAGCCTGATCGTAGGATCGGGAACTTTGGCTTTCCTGATTTTTATGGTACTTACCCCATGGTTTACGCGCCAACTTGTAAAATATAAAATCGGTAAACAACTCAGAGAAAACGCTTTAACCGGAGAAAAATCAACAATCTTTACAGCTCTTCATGCAAAAAAATCAGGAACCCCGACAATGG
>CAYHSM010000092.1:0-4784 GCA_964359325.1 uncultured Candidatus Peribacteria bacterium | reverse complement strand
TGCAAATTTACCGAATGTTAAAAGTAAATTTTCAACAGTAAGCATTTTGCCTGCGGCATTTTCATTCCCATAAACAGGAGTTATCAAGCGCATTGCTTGATTTTTATAATCGTTTTGCGTCCTCCAGTTTTTAGCGAATTCTGCGGTTTCTTGTTCGGAATATTTTTTGCCCGGATTGAGTGCTTGAATTTCTTCAGTTGTAAATACGCCTTTTATATTTCCCTGTTTTAAAAATTCCGCAATCTGTTCCGGCGGTTTTCCATTACAATAATTTTTGGCAACTTCCATGCGATTTTCCTTTTTCATAAATGATAAAATCGACCAAATAACAGGCATCAGTCCACTATCTCCTTTTGAAAATTCCGTTTTAAGTTTGTCTCCAAGAGTTTCCACAGCCTTTTTTTCAGCGGTTGGAAGGTCTGCAGATTCGCCTTGAGATCCAAGCGCTGCTTTCAAAGCTTCAACCAACTCATGATTTTTACCGGAATTAAGTAAATCCGCAAAAACACTGGCTTTCTTATTTATATCCGACACCATTCTTTCCAAAACTTCAGCAGTAAGTCCGGATTTGCCACTCATTTTTTCAATATACTGTACGGCCATATCAACGGCTTCCTTGCGTCTTTTTTCAAATTCGTCGAGTGTTTTAGTCGGTAATTGTTCTCCCTTATTAACCTGTATTTCAGCATCAATATCTCTTTGCAGCTTATCCAAAGGATTTACCAAAACAGCCAAAACGGTTTCCGCCGTATAGTCTGCAAGCGGCGTTCCCAATTTTTTTCTTTTATCGGAAAATGCTGATCTTACTTCGTCTCGCGCATCTTCAGTCCTATCACGCTGATTTTTAAGCTGATCAACCATTTCTTGATTGCCGCCTACTGTCTCCGGTTTTGGTTCTGGTTTTGACATAGCTGTTAAATTTTAAATAATCTTAAAAACATATCGCTGAGTTTTTCGCTTTGGCCCTCCATTTCAGGAATTTTGGTCATCAATAATTCCCTTACAGTCGCAGGCGATTGGGTATTTAATTGTATGGTAATATCACTGATATATTCTCCAATCACCCTTATATTCAAAGTTTGAACATAAGGCGGGTCATAAATAATCCAGAAAGCTTTGATCTGACTATAAGTATATTTTCTATAGCCGATTTTTATGCCTATATCTGAGATTTTTACTTCCAGCGCTTTTGGATGCTCGAGATGGACGATGTAGTAAGTAACAACAAAAACCGCAACAACCAGAGAAAATGTCCATGCATCATAATAAATGCCAAAAATTATGGCACCGGCAATCAGAAAACTCATGACAGTTTTCCAGATCGGGCCGTGCTCATGCCTGATTGTCTCGGGCGCAATCCATGAAATTATCGCATCATCATAAGCCGATGGCGTATTCCTGATCATATCAAGCTGACAACGTCTGGCCAGTTTGTGTTGTTTGTATTTGTTTTTTATTTTGTGGAACATAAGATTGGGATATGGCTTGTTTTTAAATCTTTATATTCTACCATAAAAAGGCCTTTTTTTGAAGGCCCTAAGGGTGATTTCCTTGACGAAAGCTGAAAAAGTTTTACTTAGTGTAAGGAATCAAAGCCATAAATCTGGCATTTTTTGCGGCTCTCGATAGTCTCTTCTGATGTTTCAAGCAATTTCCACTATAATAACGCGGTACAATTTTAAAATACTGAGTAAGGTACTTCTTGATCAAATTTACGTTTTTATAGTCGACATTAACGACCTGGTTGATGCAAAACTGACATTTTCTACCTTTAAAACTTGGCATATATTTAAACCTGTTAAGATATTAAAAGACATTTTCCGTTTCCGCTGCCGGTTGTGATTCTTCTTCCGGGAAATTTTCTTCTTGAGTTGTTGATGGCAAAAGTTCGCCCTCTGACGCGGCTCTTTTTTCAAGCATAATCATATCTTGCAAAACCACCTCGGTTCTAAAACGTTTTTCACCGGTTTCACTTTCCCAACTTCGTGTTTTCAAATAACCTTCCAAATAAACCAATTTGCCTTTTCTAAGATATTGATTGCAGATTTCAGCCAAACGAGCCCAAGCTACAACTTCATGGAATTCAGTGGACTTTTTCCTTTCTGAACCTGTCGTTGTCCACTCACGATTCGTAGCAATGCCAAATGTTGTAACAGCCTGGCCGTTTTGGGTTTGTTTCATTTCCGGATCCCTGGTTAAATTCCCAATTAAAATTACTTTGTTTACAGATCTCATAATGCTTTTGTTTATAGAGTAATATCCGGATCGTCAATAATACTTTTAAGTTTTTTATCAAGGTCATCAAGCTCAAGCGAGCTCTTTTCAGCAACTTTTCGTGGCTTCTTTGCCGGCGTTTCCTCTTCAGTCTTTTTTTCTTCCGGTTTTTCAACTTTAGTTTCTTTCTTTGAGATTTTTGGTGTTGCCTGTTTCACTATCGGCCTTCCGCCGGATACTCTTGCTTCTTTTTTAGCTTTTTCTTCAGCTAAAGTTTTTTCCAATTCAGCCTTTGCCACTAAAGCTTCCGCTTCATATTCTTCCAAAGTTTTAAATTTGTAATTTATTGGCGTTTTAGTCAATAAATATCGAATTACACCTGTATGAAGAGTCAAAGTTTTCTGCATTTCAGCTATTTTGTCCGCAACAGTAATGAAATTAAGCACCAAATAAAATCCTTTATCCTGCTTCTTTATACGATAAGATAGCTCACGATTACCCCAAGTATCCTCATTTACTATTTTTCCGCCACCTTCCGTAATAAGTTTTTTAAATTCGCTTAATTCTTTATTAATGTTTTCTTCTCCCAAATCGGAAAGAAAAATAATCATTAATTCGTAATTTTCTGATGTTTGAACATCCTTGATGTCTTCCATAATTTCTTTGGATTAAGATCTAAAATTGATCTTTTAGCCCTTAAAAAGTAATTAAGAGCAGAAAATAAAAGCAGTCGGACATTAACAAATGGGCCTCTTTTTTGCAATAGCAAAGCACCATTTTCCTATGAAAAAGTCAATTTGTTATTTTTTATTGGCATTTGGGTTGGTCAAAAATTGATCATTAATTTTTCGGCTTATTCAGCCTGAAAATCAATTTCCACTTGACTTCCCGACATTATTTTGGCAATATTTCTACTAGTCTGTCAACCACTCGGTCTTGATAGACATGAAAGCTTTAGAGGATAATTGATAAGAATGGAAATTCTTGAAAATACATTACAGGTAAACGAGTTTGCGCGCAGAACCAGGCATTTGAAGATTTTTTCGAGAGGAGGACTTGTTAGAATCCATCTTGGTTATTTCTTTTCAAGTCTTTTGACTTCCTTAAAAAAGGTTTGGAAAAATCCATTATTTGCTTATTTGGCACGCCCTATATCCTTTATAAGGGCTTCTTTTGTAAGCGTGCTCCCGGTTTCTCCTCAAAGAAGGCTGATTATGCAGGCGATTTTAGTATCTGCCGGAGCTTTGATTATTACTTCTCTTACTCCCGGTGGCACTTTCACTTCAGCTTCTTTAAGTTATTCCAGTGATTATTTAGCCACTTATTATCTTCCCGGTGAGATTTTGGTAACAGATGAGGAAGGTTATCTGGTAAAAATAAACCCTCAAACCGATGATTCCAATAGAATAGGACTTACGGATTATGCGGTACACACTGTTGAAAGTGGCGAAACAATGTCGGGAATATCTGAAAAATACGGCGTAAAGCTCGAAACCGTAATGTGGGAGAATAATATAGGCAATGCCAATTCATTAAGAATAGGACAGAAATTGTTGGTGCCTCCGGTTGACGGCGTAAGTTATAAGGTCGCAAGCGGTGATTCATTACAAAAGATTTCTAAAAAATATAATATTTCAGTTGAATCTATTATTGCGCAAAACGGCTTGGAGAGTGAGGTTATCAATAAAGGTCAGGCTATATTTTTGCCTGGCGCCAAACCGATTGTCCCACCGCAACTTATTGTTAGCGGCAGTCGTAATCCGGCCGTAGGTAGAGCCGGCAGAAGTGCTGCAGACGCTTATCCTTCAAATGCTGCGCCAGCTATCGGCAAAATGTTCATATTCCCAACTACAGGTAAAATCACTCAAGGATATCGCGGCGGGCACTATGCTTTGGATATTGCCGATCGCAGTATGCCACCTGTATGGGCCGGCGCCGGCGGTACTGTCATAAAGGCCTCCAGTGGCACATGGGGCAACGGCTATGGTACTTATGTAATTATCGATCATGGCGATGGCGTTCAGACTCTTTATGGACACATGAGCTCTCTTAATGTCGTGGAAGGCCAATGGATAAATCAAGGCGATGTAATAGGCATTATGGGCAATACCGGACGTGTTTATGGCGCCACAGGTATTCATACGCACTGGGAAGTTATGGTGAATGGTGTCAAAGTAAATCCTGCAAATTATTATTAAAAGTGTTGAAAATTTTTTATAGATTTTTGGAGACTATCTGGCATTTACCGCGTAATGTAGCGGTTTTTTTTATTAGAGCCTATCAGCGGACTTTTTCGCCGGATCATGGCGTATTTAAACGATTTTTTCCACATGGATATTGTCAATTTCATCCGACTTGCTCAGAGTATGCAAAAGAAAGTTTTAAAAAATATGGGGTGGTTTACGGCGGAATAAAGGCTTTTTGGAGGATTTGCAGATGCAATCCGTGGAGTCGCGGGGGACATGATCCTGTTTAAAGCGTGTTGACTTTTGGGCCCATCTCATTAGAATTTGTTGGGCTTAAAATTTATAATTCATCAAATATATTGATTTATATTTAAATCACAACAT
>CAYHSM010000091.1:2676-4817 GCA_964359325.1 uncultured Candidatus Peribacteria bacterium | reverse complement strand
CCTTCATGACTTGGCTGGAAAATTTCCTCATCACCGCCATAATTGTCACCAAGTTTTGTAACCAACCCATGAACAGAATTAGCGCATGTTAGATATCTGATTCCGGCTGCACACAACGCCTCGGTAACTCTAACAAACGGAGTGTTACTTGTGGGAATTTTTATTGAAACTGGGAAATCGGGCCCAACCGCAGCAATCATTTCTTTTGCAGCAGCTACAGCCTGAGGAATATTTTGTCCGAGCATTCCTCCATAACTTTCACCTTGAGCGATTGTACCTTCTTCATCCAAATTGCCTTGAGGACAAGAAAAAGAACATTCAATACCATCAAGTCCAGCATCTTGAATCATCTTTGCGAGCTTGCCCCAACCTTTAATAGTTCCTGACATTATGGAAACGATAATAGCTTTATCCGGAAATTCTTCTTTTAATTTTCTTGCCGTTTCAATAGCTTGAGTAATTCCTGCTCTGGAAATATGATCTGCATTTCCCATGCCGGACACAGCCCCATCCGTTTTAACACCTTGCATATAATGAGCAGGCAAATTGATTTCCACATCATCAAAAGTAACTGTTTTTATAACAATCCCCGAGCAACCTTCTTGGTTCAAAGCTACACGACAAGCATGGATATTGTCCGCGTCGGATGTAGGAACAGCCGCAACCATAAAAGGAGTTTTTGTTTTCATGCCTTTTATAAATTCTGCAGAAGTGTCTACCTCGGGTTGTTGTAAAATCGGTTTTTCCTCGATGCCAAGATCTACCATAAGCCCTACCGCGCCACGCATCCCGGAATTTACAGCATGAGCGACAGTTCTTCCTTTATTCCTTAAATCTCCTATACTTACCCAAGGAATTGTTAAATCATGATAACCCGGATCTATTTCAGCCTCTCCGGGAGTTGCCCACAACACAAGATTTGCTCTGTGTGTTTCGGATAACGGAGTCTCTTTTATCGGGCGTTTGCCTTGTGAAGGTTCACCATCCACTTCCATTCTTCTAAATTCTACAAAATCTTCATTTTTCAACGATTGCCCGGAAATGACAGGAGCTAAAAGCGGTCGGACAGTAATTCCGGCATCAACAATAGGTTGGAAATCATCCATTGAGCCCAAATCTCTTCTGTAAAATACTTCAACTTGCGCTCCTGATTGTTGTGCGAGAATTGCCGCATCAGCAGCGGTTTTCCCTCCTCCAATTATCATCACTCTTTGTCCGTGCAAGCCTTCAGTAAAACTCTTATCATGACACTGCTGTATAAATTCCACAGCATGCATCCCGCGATGAGGTGTATCTTTGGCACCTTGTTTGGGAACCTCATATTTTAATCCGGTCGCAACAATCACTCCGTCAAAACTTTTAGAAAGATCGGAAAGCTTAGCGTGTTTTCGTTTAAAAGTAATAAATTTACTAAATACTGCAAGTAGATGACCCGTATCTTCCAAACTTTGAGAGTCAACCCTCGGGATGTAATTGACAAGACCTCCGACACTTCCGGATTCAGAATAAATCACTACACGAGTCCCGCTCGCAGCCAATTTTATAGCCGCAGATATAGCGGAAGGTCCGTCACCGACAATAGCGATTCTTCTCCCATTAACTCCCGGCATGGAAAATTCAAAATTATCCATATTATCAAAAAAATGCCTGGCCACAGTTTCGTGCAAGGCCTGAATAGGTATATCAGATAATTTATTTCTGCAACCATCTTCGGCTCCACAAGGATCACAAGCCTCAACGCAAACAGTTCCCAGTGGATTTTTCTCCATTGCTAACGCAGCTCCGGCATAAAGTCCCGGCACACCATTATTCACAACAAGCCGCCTAATCGCATCAATAGGTAAATTTGTAGGACATCCTCCTTGGCATCCACCTTCGGGATTGGAACATCCGTAACAAGGAGTAAGCGCGCGCGCTAATTCACCATCTGAATATTCTGCAGGGTTCATATGATTGTGGTTAAATTTTAGGAAGATTTAAAAGAAAAACTTAGAAAAGGGAACAAGAATAAATGTCACTGAAAGGTTTGTCAAACTTTTGTATCATTTTTTTTGGCATTTCCTAGAGAAGAAAGTATAATTCAGCCAACATGTTCACAATTCAACTAATATTGTCGTTTGTAGTCGGAGGATTATTTATCG
>CAYHSM010000091.1:0-2576 GCA_964359325.1 uncultured Candidatus Peribacteria bacterium | reverse complement strand
ATTATTTATCGGTCTTACAAAAAGTCCGCAAGATGTTGTGGAGGCCATAACGGTGATGCCGGCGGCTATTGGAATTTGTTATATCTATCTTGCATCTTTCATATTATTAACCCTAAGACTAAATTCTATTTTGAGTTTTATGGGAGCGATAATTTCATGGGCAATTTCTGTTTTTGTCATACTTAAATTTCCGCCGGCGGATTCTTTAGTTTCAATTTTATATATGGCTGTAGCCATTATACCGACCTACCTTGTGATTATACGGATACCACAAGTCACACATTTAAAAATCTTTCCGATGAACTGGAAGCACCTCACGGCAAGGTCACTGCTTGGCGGTACAATAATTGCTCTCGCCGTATTTTTATCAAAAACCTTGGGCAACACTTGGGGCGGTTTATTTTCAACATTTCCGGCGGTATTTACGTCAACGTTATTCATTTATTATCATCTGCAAGGCAAAGCAGTTCTTCCGGCAATCGGAAAATCTTTGTATTTCCCCGGGAGTATCGGCTTTTTAATTTACCTATGGATTGCCGCAATAACCTTTCCGCGCATAGGCATTTGGTTGGGAACTTTATCCGCATATTTGGTTTTGATCGTATTTCTTTTTGTATGGAATTTTTTGGTTGGAAAAACAGCGAAACTTAGGCTAAGGTGGTCGCACAAACAATAAATAAACCGATGGGATATTTCTCTATTATTTTGATAGCACTTGGACTTTCGATAGATTCTTTTGCTGTATCCATAAGCTGCGGACTGAAAGCGAAAATTCTAAAATTCAGCAATATTATAAAAACCGCCCTCATATTTGGGATTTTTCAGGGTGGTATGGCAATAACAGGTTGGACGGTAGGTTCCAGTTTTAAAAAAATCATTACGGGAATGGACCATTGGATTGCTTTTATATTACTTGCGATCATAGGAATAAAGATGATTTATGAAAGCCAAAACCGACGCACGGAGGAGGAAAAACAGAATTTATTTTCAGCTTCAGCTCTTGTTATTCTTGGAATCGCCACGAGCATAGATGCTTTGGCCGTGGGCATAGGTTTTGCATTTTTGGAGGTGCCGATTGTAAACGCAACTCTTATTATTGGAACGTCAACAATTCTGCTCTCATCAGTCGGGTTAATTATTGGCAATAAGATAGGACACTTATTTGAAAAGGGGATTCAAATTCTGGGAGGAATGGTTTTGATTGGTATTGGAATAAAAATACTTGTTGAACATTTGGGCTGAAAATCCTATGGAGTCGTATCTGTTTTAGGTACGGACATTTGGCGGTTTTTGAAATAGATAATTTTTCAATCAAATTCAGACCATTTCCCAGAGGAATTCCGGTGAGAGCTCCTAAGAAGAAATAGCCGATCTATGGTGACAAGCCTTTTTGTTTGGGCATTACACAGGGAAAAACTATAACTCGTACTCCTCAAAATTTCCCTTCTTTAAGTCTGCCAAAATTAAATCCAGATTTTTATCCAAGACCTTTTTGAATTTAGGATTATTAATCGTCATATTAGCTCCAATTTGTTTGTCGTTTTTTAATCTGATCATCACCAAAATCGACTTTTGAGCCGAAATTTGTAACAAAAAAACAGCTCGTCCGGCTCCACCCGTGCTGGTTAAATATATTTTCTTCAAAACTGTTTTAGGGATTTTGGTTGAACTTTTTATGTTAGCTCCAAGCCCTTGGAGCGATTTCTTGGCGGCAATTTTAACCGCTTCCAACGAAAAAGATTTTATTAAAGGCTCAAATTCAACTCCTTTAATTGAAGTTGTAAGAATAAGTTTCAAAATAAATTATTTTTTAGACAGTAAATCCCCAATTTTATCCATTTTTTTCTGGATATTAGGAGTGACAACAATAGCTTCCGGCTCACCAATGACAATCTTTGGGGCTTCTACGAAATTTCTCAAGGCATTTTTTATTATCAAGGTAAGAGGAATACCAAGCTTATCAGCTTGTAAAGCGGCTTTTGCTTTCAATTCATCTTCGATGCGAATTGTTAGGGTGGTCATAATTTGTTATTGTTATTGTTACGTAGCCATTATATCGCACTAACATTGTTAGTGCAAGAGTAAATGGCAACAAGCCTATTTCTACTTTTCCTTTCTCATTTGCGATTTACGTCTCCGATGATAAAGATAAACCGTCAAAGCGGTTTCTATTAAAGATCGGGAAGCCTCACCACACTCTCTCATGGAAAATTTGTGGAAATTATACAGATTCCTTTTTTTCTAGGGGTTAAGGCCATTTCGTATGTGAACACGTACTTTTTCTTTGTCATTCGAGTAATGTGCACGCACTTTCTTGGGGTATTTTTTTGTTAATTGTACCAGGTTAAAGGTGAGTATATACTCACCGTACCACATTGCACTAAATTTTCAAGTCCATTTGCTCGATTTTTCTTTATTTTAAGCTAAAATACAGACATTCATAATTTTTAAAAATATGAAAGGATTATCTCCAAAAGACAAAACAATTCATGATCAATTTTCGCGATATGGCAGGAATGCAAAAGAGTGGATGCGCAAATGCGTTTTGCTTTTGCCGGAAATCTCAAAACAGCAAG
>CAYHSM010000090.1:0-4896 GCA_964359325.1 uncultured Candidatus Peribacteria bacterium | reverse complement strand
TTTTTTTGCTATATTTTGAAATTGTCAGATTAGGTTTTAAAAATTGCTCCAATCGGATTTTTGTAACTTTACTCCAAAATAGTTTTGTTTCCTGGATTTTAGATTGGTCGTACAAATTCTTTGTTTGCTTTTTAAGTTCTCCTAAGCTAAATTTATGGCTATGAAAAACAAAAAAGTCGTTGTGAAACTCGGCACGAACGCAATGACAAACGAAGACGGCACGCTAAATAAGCCTCTAATCAGAGAGTTGGTCCGCCAAATTGTCAGTCTGAAAAATACGTGCGACATTGTTTTGGTAACTTCCGGCGCAATGGGCTGCGGCAGGGCTATTCTAAAAAAACAACTCAAGTATGATGAAACAACCACCCGCCAACTTTACGCTGTAGTCGGGCAGGTTAGGCTCATGGAACTCTACGCCAATTTGTTTGGTGAATATGGCTGCGTTGTGGCACAAATGTTAGCCACAAAAGAGGATTTTTCAAACAGAATCCATTTTCTAAATACCAAAAATTGCATTGAGTCTTTATTTGCCGAGGGGATAGTTCCAATTATGAATGAAAATGATTTCGTGTGCGTGGAAGAACTGATGTTTACTGACAATGATGAGCTCGCAGGCATGATTTCCGGGATGATTTTTGCCGATACTTTAATCATTTTGAGTAATGTGGATGGCGTTTATGATAAAAACGGTAAAGTGATTCCTCAATTCAGGCCTGATGAAGATATGCCCGGGCACATTGTCCCAAGCGGTAAATCAATGTTTGGGAAAGGCGGCATGCAAAATAAATTCGGTGTTGCCAAAATGGTGGCTATAAAAGGGACCGAAGTATTTATAGCAAACAGTAAAGAAAAAGAGGTGCTTCCACGGATTCTAAACGGCGAAAGTGTCGGCACGAGATTTATTCCAACAACATCTTAAAAATTATTTAATGAAGAAAATTTGCATAATCGGTTTGGGAAACATGGGCAAGGCCATGTTGGATATTTTAAGTAAAAAAGGCGAATTTGAGCTTATCGGCTGTAAAAAAAAGGATGATGTGAATATCAAGGCAGCGGATGCTGGTATTCTTATTCTGGCTGTGAAGCCTCAATCTTTTGAAGAATTGGCGCGAAATGTGACGGTTGATTTGGGTGGGAAGTTGGTAATTTCAATTATGGCGGGAATTGGGATTGAAAAAATTCAAAAATTTTTGAAAGTTAAGCGGGTAGTCAGGGCTTTACCGAATTTGGCCCTGAAAGTAGGACTGTCACTGACTCTCTGGAAATCTGCTGATGAGATTTCCAATGAAGAAAAATCCCTGGTTAAGAAAATTTTGGCAAGTTTTGGGCAAGAAGTTGAGGTTGATTCTGAAGAAAAAATTAGTTTGATTGGGGTGGTAAGCGGTTGCGGTCCTGGCTTTATTGCTTATTTTGGAGAGAAAATGGCGGAATTTTTGATAAAGCATGGCATTGATAAAGTTGAAGCAGAAAAAATTGCCCGCCAGACTCTGATTGGCACCGGAGAAGTTGTTAAAGAAAATAATTGGGATTTGACAGACATGAGACAAAAAGTAAGTTCAAAAGGTGGGCTTACAGAGGCCGGCGTTAATGCTATGGAAGCGGGCGGAATGGGTGAGATTTTTTCAAATGGAGCAAAGGCGGCTCTAAATAGAGAAAAAGAATTAAGCAAATAAAATGATGGAATTAAATTTACAACAGGTTTTGGAAAAAATTAAAAAAGCGAGCCGGAAACTCGCCTTGATTGAGGACGATGAAGTGCGGAAAATTCTAAAAAAATTATCTGACGAATTGATAAAAAATTCTGGAAAGATTTGCGAAGCCAATAAACAGGATTTGGATAAAATTCAAAAAAATGATCCGATTTATGATCGCGTGCTTTTGAATGAAAATCGTGTCAAAGCTATGGCTGACAGCGTGCGGGCTGTTGCTGATTTAGACTCCCCCATTGGCATACAACTGGATCACCGCGTTCTCGAAAACGGCCTAGACTTGCGCAAAGTTAGCGTGCCTTTTGGCGTTATCGGCATAATATTTGAGGCTCGGCCAAATGTTGTTATTGATATTTTCGCTCTATGTTTTAAATCCAAAAATTGTTGCGTACTCAAAGGCGGCTCGCAGGCGGAAAAATCAAATCAGGTTTTGATTAAAATCATTAAGACTGTTCTTGGCAAATGGAAAGATGTTGCTACTCTTTTGCCAAATGACCGCGAGCTTCTCGGAGAGTTTTTGAAAGCTGATAAGTACGTGGATGTGATTGTACCTCGCGGCGGACAGGGTTTGATTGAATTTGTGCGCAAAAATTCTCTAATCCCCGTGATTGAAACGGGCGCCGGAGTTGTGCATGTTTATTTTGATAAATTCGGAGATGTTGATAAAGGGCGCGAGATTGTTTTTAATGCGAAAATCAGCAGACCAAGTGTATGTAATGCGCTTGATACTCTGATTATTCATAATTCCCAGCTTGAAAATTTAAGAAAAATCTGCAGGCCAATGGAAGAAAAAAAAGTTGAAATTTATGCTGATAAAAAAACTTTTGAAATTTTGGAAGGAGATTATTCCAAAAATCTTTTATTTGAAGCAAAGTCCGATGATTTCGGGAAGGAATTTTTATCGTTAAAGATGGCCATAAAGACAGTTGACAGCATGGAGGAAGCGATCGAGCATATCAATACTTACGGTTCCGGCCATAGTGAATCAATTATCACGGAAGACCGCGAGCGCGGAGAAAGATTTTTAAAGGCTGTTGATGCGGCTTGTGTATACGTGAATGTCTCAACAAGATTTACTGACGGTGAAGTATTTGGTTTTGGAGCCGAAGTTGGTACCAGCACTCAAAAACTTCATGCGAGAGGGCCGATGGGACTCAAGGAATTGACCACTTACAAATGGGAAGGCAGAGGAAATGGGCAGGTCCGTCAGTAGTTGATTCTATAATTTTTTAATCCTCATTCTAAAATGATAGACAAACAAAAACTTCAAAAACTTGCGAATATAATCACCAATTATTCCATTGCGGTAAAAAAAGGTGAAAAAGTGATGCTTCGAGGTTATGGTTTTGACAGTTATCCGCTCATAAAAGAGCTATATTATGAATGTATCAAAGCCGGTGCGATACAAGTAGACGTGCGATTTTCGCATGATGAGCTTGGAAGGATATTTTTGAATAACGCCAATGAAGCGCAGATGAAATACTTAAGTGAATTGGACAAAAAAGTGGCGCAGAGTTATGACGCGATGGTACAAATTGTGGCTGACGCAAACCCTTATGAGCTTAAGGATGTTGATATTAAAAAGATTTATGCCGTGCAAAAGGCGCGCAAACCTCTTTCAGATATTCTGCACAAAAAACGTTGGTGCCTTTTTTATTATCCTAACTTGGCTTCCGCCATGTTCGCAAAAAAATCTTTAGAGCAGTGGGAGGATTTTGTTTTTGACACTTGTTTGCTCGATTGGAAAAAGGAAGAGAAATTGCAGAAAAAATTTGTGGATTTAATGAAAAAAGTGCGAAATGTTCGTGTGGTGGGCAAGGAAACCGATTTGACATTGTCTGTTGCCGGCCAAAAATGGATGACGTGCTGCGGCAAATGCAATTTGCCGGATGGAGAAATTTTCACTTCGCCGGTTAAGACTTCCGTAAATGGCGTGATTCGTTACAATGTTCCAACTCATTATCAATCTCAGGATTTTGAATGGGTCAAATTGTGGCTAAAGGATGGGAAAGTTGTAAAAGAAGAGTCTAATAATCAAAAAGGTGTAACTGATATTTTAAGTACGGATGCCGGGGCGAGATTTTTTGGAGAATTCGCTTTCGGTTTGAACAATATGATCAAAGAAGGCACGCGTCAGATTTTGTTTGATGAAAAAATGGGCAAAAGCCTGCATATGGCTCTTGGGAAATGTTATGACGAATGTCCTAACGGCAATGATTCAAATGTGCATTGGGATTTGATTTATAGATTTGCTTGGGCGGAAGCGGAACTGTGGTTTGATGGAAAAAAGGTTTACAGTAAGACAAAATGGATTGATAAAAGGTTTGCTTTTTTGAATTAGACTGAAATTTAAAAACTTAAAACATCATAATTTTTTCAGTCCGCAAGTCCATCATCTCCAGATTTTAGGAAAATTTTAACTTTGCCTGATATACAAAAATTGTCCGCGCAAATATTTTCGTGTAATATTTATTCACAATAACCAATCAACAATGGTTAAAGCTCCAAAAATATCCGCCACAATGGAAAAAAAATATGTTGGTAAAACTATTATTTCCTTAGATGGTAAAATTTTGGGAATTGGCTCAGACTGCCTTGTGGCACTCAAGAAAGCCAAAAAAGTGATGCCGGACATAGAAAAAAAAGAATTTCTAGTATCCCGCATACTCCCAAAATATGTCGCACCTTACCTTTACGTACATCAAAAATAGACCAATGTTAATGGCAAAACTGGGCAAGGACAAAAGTTCCGCTCGGTATTTTGAATTTCTAATCGATAGTGGAGCAGATTATACCTTGATCCCAAAATCGGCAGCAACAATACTTGGCGTAGATTACGATAAAATTCCAAACCAGAAAACAAAAATCGAAACTGCAAACCTCCAGTCAATTCGTGCAAAAAAAACCGAGCTACTCTTTATCATGAGTAATATAAAATTCAAAATTCCCGTTTTAATCTGCGAAGCAGAAGTTGAATGTCTACTCGGCAGAAAGGGGATATTCGAAAACTTCGATATAACCTTCAAAGAAAAAGACCGTGAAGTAATTTTTGATAAGATTTAATTGATCCGTAGAATTTGTGACGTCACGAACTTTACAGATTACAATATGATTTATGCTTGACTTATGGCAGAATTCTTGTAAATTCTGTCTTTGTGGATCTGGCTCTGAGACAACCCTCCGAAAC
>CAYHSM010000089.1:0-4899 GCA_964359325.1 uncultured Candidatus Peribacteria bacterium | reverse complement strand
TTATGATTCTGGAGTACATAACTCCATTTTATGCCTATTTTTGGAGTTTGCAAGGCAAAATTAAAGATCAAATACTAAGCAGACTTTTCGACATAATAAGACTTCGGGCATCATAAGCCAACTTTGCTTCCAGAGATTCAAATTCTGTTTTTCTCCTTTGTTCTCCCTCAAATCCTTCTGCCGGCTGGTTAAATTCCATGAAATTTGCGTTATTCAAGATTGGCTTTCTACCATAATTACATTTTGCCATTTCGTCAACAGATGTGTTGTCTTTGTTAATTGCTCATTCTATACTGATCTCTTATACTTTTTGAGTTCTAAAAAATACTATTAGCTATTATGGAAGAACAAAATTTGAATGAATACCATGTGAGATTGCAGAAGCTGCAACAATTGCGTGAGATGGGCGTAATCCCCTACGCAAGCAAATTTGAGCGTACTCATACCACCAAAGAAGCTCTATCCGAAGGAGGCGAAAATTCAAAATTACGAGAAGTGGCGGAAATAGTGGCCAAGCCGATTAAAAAGCTGATGAGTTTGTGCGGACGTTTAATGACTTTCCGTGAGCATGGGAAGCTGACTTTTGCCCATATCCAGGACTTTAGCGGCAAAATTCAGATTTGTTTCATGGAAGATTTAATTGGAAAAGAAAAATATAAATTTTTACGGAAATTGGATATTGCCGATTTTATCGGAGTTGCAGGTGAACTTTTTAAGACACGGCATGGCGAGATTACTCTTTTGGTTTATGAAGTTACGTTGTTATCCAAGGCTTTGCGTCCTTTGCCGGAAAAATGGCATGGAGTTAAGGACCAGGAAACTCTGTATCGTCAAAGATACCTGGACACGATTATGAGTCGCGATTCGCTTGAAAGGTTTATTTTCAGAAGCAATTTGGTGCGGACTTTGAGGGAATTTTATTGGGCCGAGGGTTTCATAGAATTGGAAACTCCGGTTTTGGAAAATGTGTCTTCAGGCGCTGCGGCTAAGCCTTTTGTCACTCATCATAACGCTTTGGATATTGATGTTTATTTGAGAATTGCCGCCGGTGAGCTTTGGCAAAAAACTGCGATCGTAGGAGGGTTTGAAAAAACTTTTGAAGTCGCGAGATGTTTTAGAAATGAGGGCATGGACCCGAGTCATTTGCAGGAATTTACCATGATCGAACACTATGTGGCTTTTTGGAATTATGAAGACAATATGAAATTTACAGAGAGAATGTTTGAACATTTGTTAAAAAAGATGCTTGGAACAACCAAGGTTACGACCAAGGATCGTGAAGGTAAAGATGTTGAAATTGATTTCAAAACGCCATGGCCGCGCAAAAAATATACCGAGATTATTAAAAACGACTGCGGAATAAATGTTTTGAAATATGAGGAAGCCAAGCCGCTTTTGGCTGAAATTAAAAAGAAAAAAATTATAATCGAAGATGCTGAAAATCTTGGATACGGCAATTTGGTTGATGCTCTCTATAAAAAAGTTTCCAGGCCGAAATTGATTCAGCCAACCTTTGTTATTCAGCACCCATTAAATACAAAACCTCTTTCGCGCAAAAGCGACGAAAATCCAAAACTTTGCGACACATTCCAATTATTGATAAATACTTGGGAAATTATAAATGCTTACGGCGAGATAGTTGATCCGCTTGACCAAAGAGATCGTTTTGAAAAACAGTCTTTGGCCAAGGCTCAGGGTGATGAAGAGGCAATGATGATGAATGAGGAATATCTGCTTGCCATGGAGCATGGAATGCCTTGCATGTCCGGCTGGGGCATGGGAATTGATCGTTTGGTTACTTTGCTTACCGGACAGGAAAACTTAAAAGATTCCGTGCTGTTCCCGTTATTGCGGCCACTGGAGGAGACTGTTAAAAAAGAGAAAAAGGCCATGGAGAAAGCCAGGAAGGCGGTAAAAAAGCGATAATGATGTTTTTGTTGACTGCCTCTATTCTATTTTTGCCAACTTTAGAGCTGAAAACGGATAGTGCTTTATGTTCTTTGTAACCAAAATACATTCATTAAGAATAGCTGTAGCGGCTATTAAGCAGTCGTCTAGCCATAAAGTGTGGGTCTTTGTTTTAAACTTCATCCTGCCTGCCAGTTCCGCTACTTGTATAGTAACGTCAAAATAGCTAAGTCCTTCAAGTAATTGCTTGGTCTGTCCTTCTTCGTTTGGCCTCATTCCAGCGAATATTTCGGCCAAATTGATTGTAGAGCAATACAACTCCTCCGCTTCTTGAGTTAATTGTCGAACCTGCTCAATCGTCTTACGATTATTTTTCAAAATATCAATCAGCACGTCCGTATCAAAAATTAATTTTTTCATCTTTTGGATTCTCTTAATGAGCGAATAAATTTATCAGTGTTTTCTTTGTGGTTTTTGGCGCTCCATGAACCGGCGCTCAAATCCAGGGCTTGTAAAAAACTGCTTTTCTTTAAAGCTTTATCTATAACTCCTTCTACGAATTGACTTCTTGATCTTGCGGGCACGTGATTTTTTAAATTTTTCAAAACCTTAACAGAGATAAAGAAATTTGCCTGGGCCTTTTCTTCTGATTGTTGAAAAAAAATCTTCATATATAGATTTATTTCTATAATAGAATTATAGCTAATAATATAGACAGGGTCAAGACTTTGTTGATGTTTATATACTAGCTATCTGAATGTTTTTTTTGTAGAATTGGGTTACTTATGGATAAAATTGCAGTTTTAGATTTTGGCGGACAGTATGCCCATCTAATTGCCAATCGCATTAGAAGATTGGGTGTTTACAGTGAGATTTTGGATGGGGCTGTGCCGGCTAGGGAATTGGCTGGATTTTCAGGTTTGATTATGTCCGGAGGGCCTGCGAGTGTTAGCGCTCCGGATAGCGTTAAATGCGATCCGGGTATTTTTGAATTGGGGATTCCGATTCTTGGAATTTGTTACGGACATCAATTGACCGCTTATAACCTTGGCGGCGAGGTTGATAAAGGGGATGTGCGAGAATACGGATCCGCCGTTGTTAAATTTGCTCAAAGAAAAGGAATTTTTGAAGACGTGCAGGAAGAAGAAAATGTCTGGATGAGTCATTTTGACCAGGTGACAAAAATGCCCGAAGGATTTGAAGTGGTGGCTTCAACCGAAGATTGCCCGATTGCCGCAATGGCTGACTATAGGCGCAATATTTATTGCGTACAGTTTCATCCTGAAGTGACTCATACACCTTGCGGCATGGGTATTTTGGAAAATTTCGTAGAGCTGACCGGTGCAAAACGCGAATGGGATATTGATCTTTATATCAAAAATATTTCGCAGGAGATAAAAGAAAAAGTTGGAAACAGGAAAGTTTTTTTGATGGTTAGTGGCGGCGTGGATAGCACTGTTGCATTTTTACTTTTGGATAAGGCACTGGGCCAAGACAGAGTTTACGGATTGTTTGTTGATACGGGATTCATGCGAATGAATGAACGCGTGGAAGTTGAGGCGGCTTTAAAGAAAGTTGGCGTGACCAATCTGCATGTATATGATGCAAGCAAGGAATACTTTGAAGCTCTAAAAAATGTTTACGAACCTGAAAAAAAACGCCAGATCATTGGTGATCTCTTTTTGGATATTCAAGGAAAAGTGTCTGCGGATTTAAACTTAAATCCTGAGGAATGGATGCTGGGCCAGGGGACTATTTATCCCGATACAATAGAAACCGGAGGCACTAAGCATGCGGATAAAATCAAAACTCATCATAATCAGGTGGATAGAATTAAAAAATTAACCGAGGCCGGTAAGGTTATAGAACCTTTGAGCCAATTGTATAAAGATGAAGTCAGGCTTGTTGGCTCAAAATTGGGCTTAGCCGATGAAGCCGTGTGGAGACATCCTTTTCCCGGACCCGGATTGGCCGTAAGGATGCTGTGCGCTAAAAAAGAAGATTATCCTGAGAATGTTGCGGATCTGGAAAAGAGAATTAATGAAGTCGCGGATGGGTTTAAAGCTAAAGTTTTACCCATTAAAAGTGTTGGGGTGCAGGGAGATGAGCGCACTTACAGACATCCTGTTGTTGTTTATGGTAAGCCAATTGACTGGGACGGCCTGAACAAATTGTCTACCCGACTGACTAATCAATTCCCGGAAATCAATAGGGTTATGGTCGGGTTATTTCCAGATCAATTTGACGATTTTAGGGTCGTTGATTCGTATTTGACTACTCAAAGAATTTCGACTATACAACGGGCTGACCAAATAGTCATGGATTATCTTAAGGAAGCCAAAATTGACAGAGAGATTTGGCAGTTTCCGACGGTATTGATTCCGGTTGGAATTAATGGCCCCGGAGAGTCTTTAGTGCTCCGTCCGGTATGCAGTGAAGAAGCCATGACTGCAAATTTTTATCAGATGGATTTAGTTAAATTGGCTGAATTAGTGAAAAGACTCAAGATTGTGTCGGGTGTAACCGGCATATTTTATGATATTACGAACAAACCGCCCGGGACGATTGAGTGGGAATAGCGTTAACTGATCAGCTTTTTATAAACAATCCAATTAAAATACTTTTGCTGTTTCTTGTTACAGTGCTGTCGAATCAGCCCGCTATAACTTGCAATGTTACCATGGTTTAGCTTTGTTATGGCTCGTGATAGACTTCTTTTGTTTAAATTTCTACCTGAAGGCCAAAATTTGATGCCAAGAAATTTGAGACCACAATATGGTTTTATGATTTTATCGCTTTTTGGATTAACCAGTAACTTCAATCCGTTCTTTAAAAAGTCGATAATTTCAGATCGAAATAATTCCAGTTTTGCCAGATCACTTTCAGCAATTATAAAATCGTCGCCATAGCGCAGATAGGCTTTTGCGCGTAATTCATGTTTCACAAATCTATCCAATTCGTTCAAATAAATATTGGCGAAAATCTGGCTGG
>CAYHSM010000088.1:0-5012 GCA_964359325.1 uncultured Candidatus Peribacteria bacterium | reverse complement strand
GCAGGAGGCTCGCTGCTTTCCAAACTGAATTGGATAAATTTATACCAGTTTGAATCCGGACTCTTGCCGTCATCCGGAACTTCCATCCCGGGATAATTGATGAACAAATTATCAGCCTGATTTAAATCTTCGTTTATATTAAATCCGAAACTTTTACTGTAACCATAATTGGTATTTAAGCCCGTACAAGACTCGCCATTATTTTTATTGTAAAAAATATTTATATCTCCGGAAGAATCGCTGATAACTAAATCTTCACAGCCATCCGCATTCATATCGCCGGCCTTCATTTCATAAGCTTTTTTGCCTGACAGAGCCAAATTCAAAGACTCTCTCTCCAAATTGCCATTATAATTTTTTAGCAAGCTGATACATTCCTCACCAACATTACAACTCTCTTTTGTCCCGACAATAAGGTCATCGTAACCGTCATTATTCACGTCAATCTTTGCCAGACTGAAAATCCCGTTATAAATATTGATAATATAACCGCGGTCGCGGAAACGTTCATTACTGATTTCATTTTCCAGCAACCTGATAAGTCCATCTTCATAAACCAAAAGCAAATCATCGTAGCCATCTCCATTAAAATCAAAATCCACAACCTGGGAAATTTGCTCCTGCCCGCTAAAAATCGGCTTGCCCAAATCTTTTGTGTAACCCGTGGTTTGACTAATCAAATCTTCGTCCGTTTCAAGTCTGATAGTAGGATCGCCATAAATTATTCCTGTATCGGACGCATAAGGCAGTAAAGACTCACCAACGGAATTTCCCGCAGCAAAAAGAAGCATATGTTTATTGTCGCCTTCAAATCCAAGCCCGAATTCTTCACCGCCATTTTCCAAACTGCTGTATCCGAATCCGGGAGCTTGCCCGGGATCAATCGCGCTTTCCATATCAACCAAATATTTTCCATTCGGTTCGGAAGTGGAGACGCCGGAGAATGCGGAAACAAACTGATATTTTTTCTTGGGCTGCGCGAGCTGCACGTAAATCCCAGGGAAAAAATTATCTTGTAAAGAACCAAACGATAATTCATTCACATCTCCTCCAAAATTTTGCTTGAATGAAATTGAAACAAAATCAACAGCGCCTTTTGAAAGGATCAGAGTGAAATCATTTGTCTTAATGTTGTCATCTTTGGTGGCCAGTTTTAGCTTATAAGCATCGTCATTAATAAATATCCTGCCAAAGTTGTCTATTTTTACTTTTGTGTCCCCATCTTTTTCGAGATAAATGCCATCGTCTTTTTGTACGAATAGAGCCTTGGTCCCGGCATCAAATATTTTCACGTAAATCCCGTCTGAGTCCGGAATCTCAGCTTTTTCATCATCAATGAAAGCAAGAGGAGTATCAACTTTCGGAACCACAAAAATACTTCCAAGTTCATCTCCCATTATTTCCTCGGAGAGAACGGTTTTTTGATATGGGAATGAATCGGTGGCCTGAATTACTGTTGTTATAACAGTGTCAGTCAAAATATCCACTTTTCCGTAGCCATCCACGCCAAACAGTAACTTTTTATCTTTAGGCGTTGCGGTAACGGCGCTTACAGCCTGAACTTGCCCTCCATTACCAAACAAAACCGCATTTGCCAAATTATTTTGATCAGTGGTTTTGCCGAAAGCTCCGCCAAGCAGAGAAACATACAAAGACCTTGGAGCAAAATCTTTAACTTCGTTGCTCGTAATATGTTTATTTATTTTTAATGAAATTGTCCCGCTTTTTATCCCATCGCTTTTGGCAATAATATTCGCCAAGCCCGAAACGTCTTTGGCGAAAATTTTTGTAGAAGCCACTCCGTTTAAAGTTAAAGCATTTGCAGGATCAAAAATGACCAAGTCTTTTGTCGCATCCGTGGCTGTAAAAGTCACAGGAGTCCCGTTATTGCCATCAGCCAAATTGCCATTCTTATCAATCAATCTCGCCTGTAAAATCACTTCTCCTGCATTTGTATTTATGGAATTTTGAGAAGCTGTTAATTCTATTGTCTTAGGAGTGCCGTGTGTAGTTTTAAATTTAAAAGAATCCGTAACAAACCCGGGTACATCAACCAGAATTTCTTCCTCTCCGGCCAGAGTCGAAGATTTAAAAGTAACATTTGCGGGATTAAGTTCCCCGTTTGCCAGTTTTTCCGAAGGCTCATTAACAAAACTGCCAATATTTCCATTAATGATATTGAATTTAATAGGCCCGCTATATTCGGTTAATGTCTGACCGTTATGCAAAAGTTTAACGCCAAGCCTGGCAATGGATTTACCATCAGCGACTATACTGTTTGTTTCCTGGAAATTTTCATCAAAAACTTTTAAAGAAAGAGTTACCTTATCAAGGATTTGGAACTTTTTGGTCGTGCCGATATATTGTGTGAAATCTATGTCACCCCAGTCATCACCGGCAGAAAGAAGCTCTTCTTCAAGCAGAGGATCAAGCACGAAAGCTACAACATTTGATTCTCCGGCCTGATCTTTTGCAGTCAAATCCATTGTCGCTTTACCATCAAAAGTGGAGAGCTGAACTCCTATCATTTTTTTATTCGTATCTGCCTTTTCATCGATTGTCGCATTACCATCAACAAAAACAACCACCTGAGAAAAAGAATCATTGGCAATATTTCCAAACTTATCTTTGAGAATAAAGTTAAGGGTTGTCTTTGACTGGCCATTTGCAACAAGAGCGTAAGAATCGGATTTTATTTCGATTTTCGCAGGATCGCCTGCCAAAAGATGCAGATCTTTTTGTGGAATTTTATAGTTTTTATCAACTGAACCATCAGCCTTTATAACCTCGGCCTTAATTTTAAAATCTCCGGCTTTTTTACCGGCCTTCAGATAAACGGTAGCTATCCCATTTTTACTTTTTACAACATTATTGCCGTCAAAGCTGACAAGATTTTTGGAAAGTGAAAATTTAACATTAAGAATTTTGTTAACTTCAAGTTTGCCATTGGTATCGAATATTTCAGCATCAATTTTCATCAAAGATTGATCGTCGGCTATCATGCTGTCGCCGGTATCAATAATATATTTACTTTCGTCATTGCTATCGGAGTCAACAAAAGGATTGTCGCTAAACGCAGCAGCAAGCCATCCGCGATGAGATGTCTTGGCGTTTTGATTAAGGAATTTTTGATAATATTTTTTAAGCATGAAATATTCTTCCCATGTTTGCTCTTTTTCAATTTTTGGCTGAGAAGAATCTTCGGTTGGCTCGGTCTCAACCGGTGTAGACTCCAAAGTGGTTTCTTCTACAGGTTTTGATTCGAGAATTTCAAGATTAGAACCGGATTCATCTTCCACTGCGCCGTCGCCGCCATCTCCGCTTTCATCAATGCCGCTTCCGGCATCAGTTCCGCCAAGTCCGGTTCCTATTTCTCCTATTCCACCTTCACCACTGGCACCGGTTCCTCCTTCCGTAGTACCGTCACCACCACTTCCACTCCCCCCAGTTTCGCTTCCGGCATCAGTTCCGCCAAGGTCAGCTCCTATTTCTCCCGTTACTTCATCACCTTCTAAAGTCTCTCCTACTTCGCCTCCACCAGCGCCACCGGTTCCTTCACTACCGCCTCCGCTTTCACCAATTCCTCCGACATTTTCGCCAATTCCGGCAGCCCCTCCAACACTTTCACTTCCGGAATCCATAGTCTCTCCTTCCACTCCCTCACCCGTCCACTCCGCCTCAGTCATGCCGCTCTCTATCGCAGCCTCAAGTTCATCAAAACCTTCTATATCCGTATAAACATAACTAAACAGATGTACATCACTGGCATCAGCATCAACTTCCAAATTCTGGTTAAATTCAGCATTCTCCTCAACCGCACCTTCGCCTTCTTTTCCATCGCCTTCATCACCGAATCCTTCAGCGCATCCCGCCTCAAAGTCAGGCACGCTCGTCACCGAATCGATAAATTTTTCAAGTTCTTTCAGCCAATCCTGAATCCACACGAATTCAAAATCTCCATCACCGCCACCACCTTCCTCATCATCCGGTGGTTCACCCTCGGGCCACTCCTCTTCAGCCCCAAGTTCCTGACTCAGCGGATCAAATTTGGTATCGGTTTCCTCAGGTAAATCCTTATTAAAAGCCATATCAAAATAATTTTTTTCTCCATTTAAAACCAAATAAGCCGCCTCATATCCATACGCCGGCTCAAACCCTTCGGGCGCAGGCAAGAGAGTGGAATCATTAACATAAGCATTGCCCTTAGTTTTGGAATCCCCATTCAAATAATATTGCAAAATATATTCATGTTTTTCATCAATGTTTAAATCGAGCCATTTTAAGGCATCGTAAATTTTTGCAGAGGAAGCAGTTTTCAAATTAAATCCTTGGACAGGATCATCAAGCGTGTCACTGACAACAGGCGCCAGATAATCATCAAGAATCTTGTCGCTAATTTGTTTTGGCGTATAGTCGCTCTCTTCCGCATTCTCACCAAAAATCCTGTAACTTCCGGGCACAGCCGCCAGCTCACCGGCTTTTACTGTCAACGCAGCCATAAGCTGCGCCGGATTTTTTCCATCGGGACCAAAAAGATTAACATAATTTATTTTTTGAGTTTTTCCGGGATAGTAATATTGGCCTTCCGGCTCCATCAACTTCGGCTTACTTTGAAAAGCCACGTATCTCGGATTATCAATTGGCAAACTGAAAGCGGTTTGCGATTTTAGTTGTTCGGAAATGGTAAAATCAGTGGGCTCGTTATGAATGATCACACTCGAAATCGTCTTGTATTCGCTCGCATCAACCTGAAGCGTAATATCCGAGTCAAAAGTGTCGTATGGGAAACCATCAAGGCTATAAGGAACGGTATATGTGGAATCATGGGATAAAAGCTTTCTGGAAATCTCATCCAAGTTCCAGCTCGGTATGCTGTATAATTCTGGATCAGCCTCCTCAAAATCATAAAACTTCGTTTCAAAAATTCCGTCATTATCATTATCAAGCAATTTGTAATCCGTGATCCCGTCATTATCATTATCAATCCCATCAAACAAACCATATCTGTCTGA
>CAYHSM010000087.1:0-5018 GCA_964359325.1 uncultured Candidatus Peribacteria bacterium | reverse complement strand
AGGCAAAAATTCCTCCCCCAGACCCCCTCCTTTTTGCCTTCCAGCCTAAAAGAGCCAAAAAACAGTCCGCCTTTTTCGCGGCGGTTTAATTTTTGTAAACTACTGAATATCAAAATGAATTCGCAAATACCCGATTATCTCATCCATTAAATCTTCCGTGATATATCCGATTTTTTTTAAAAATCTTTTTTGGTCAAAACTGTGAATGCAACCAACTTTAACGATAGAATCCGACCACAAACCATTTGACTTACTTTTTTCAATTTTAATATCTTCTTTTTGACAGTTTCCAAGTTGCGATGTAATCGGCATAATTGTGACCAAAGAGGTGTTACTTGCCGTATTTTTAATCGTTTTTTCTGATTGGATAATTATCGCCGGTCGAATTTTCTTATATTCATGTCCAACCGACGGATCAAAATTTACCAAAAAAATATCTTTCGTTTTAAAATCCATTATTTATTTAAGAGTTTAAGATAATATTCATGTTCGTCATCACTCATCTCTCCAAGTTGATCCAAGATGTCATTTGCTGATGACTGTTCCCACATTGCGTCATAGTCTCTATTCGCAAATTCGCCGCTTCTAAAAAACACGGTACTATAATCAATTTCCTCATCATATTCATGAGCTTGCCATGGATAATCCCTGTGTGAATGATCTTCAATCTGACGAGCAGTCATCCCTGAAAGACGCTCAATAACTGAGTTTACAACTCTAATTACTTTATCCATGTCCGGACCAAAGACAGACAAATCCGCCTCAACAAAGTTAAGATAACGAGTCTGTATGGTATCGTTCAAGTAAGGTCTGGAAACTCTTTCAACCACTCCACTTTGACGCATTTCCTTAATGATAGGATTGAAAAGCGTTTGATCAGGAATTGGCCCAAATTTCATTTTCTTATACTTCATTCCGGTTAGCGATTTTTCGTAGAGTTCGAAATAATTAAAATCGCAGAAATATAACAATTTGTACAACACCGTTTCTCCCACATTAGGCTTGCTACCGCATTTTTCAAGAATGTATAAAAATAGCTGTTTAAATTTGTTTGAGTCTAATTTGATTTTTTTATTAATGCTATCTTTTCTTTTTGGAATTTCTTGTTCTATCGGTTTTCCATGAGCAATAAATTCCTCAAAAGACACTTCAAAAAGGGTAAGGACTTTTTGGAATTCATTAAACGAAAGTTCTCTTCCCCCATTTTCAATTTGCGAAACAGAACTGCGTGGTATATCCAAAGACTGAGCCAGTTGATCCTGAGAAATCTTTTTTTGAGCCCTCAAGTTGCGTACAATTTCGCCTATTTGTATTGATGATAAATTTGATCTCATGGAATGGGATTTTTACATGGCAATTATAGCCCCTGTCGGAATATCAGTCAAGGGAATGTCGCCAAATCAAACAATTATGCCTCGTCATCCTCCCCACACGAATGTACCGCGAATTAATCGTTTAAATAAGCCAAAAACTCAATCTCTTGGAGCTCCTTATGAAAACTTAACTGTGATACAATACAGGCTTTGCGCTAAATGTGTGAACGGGTTATATTACAATAGAGTGATTTTTTATTATTAATATTAACAATTATGAAAAAAATTATTCAAATTCTGGCCCTGATTCTCACATCTTTCTTTTTAGTTGGTTTCGGCTGTACGGTCACGGTCGACAAAACATCATCAAATCAGTCGCCTGCGCCGGCAGTTCCGGAAAGTACTGTTTTGGCTACAGAAATATTTTCGTCTGGTCTGGGATTTTGGTATGAGGAGACGTGGTATGTAAAAAAAGATTCTGGTGGCGAGGTGGTAGCTGGTGATAATGGTCTGATCTTAAAGGGGGTGCAGTCGAATTCCAGAAGCGGTGCAATGTTGGATCTAAATCGTGATGTGAGTGAATTTAAAAAGCTCAATCTCGAAGTAATTGTAGAGGCTGATATACAAACCCTTCAGGGCACCGGCTTTCAGGGACGTGAAGCGCCGGTTGCGGTTGCTGTGAGTTATCAAGGGGCTGATGGAAGTGAGCACAGAACGCTCAGCGAAAATCCGAGTGCTAGTGGCCAAATGTTTTGGCGTGGGTTCTACTATTTAGATCCTACAGATGGTAAGTCCGGTATTATTAATGGCGTGAAGGTGACTCAATACCAGCCTTATATATTCAAATTTGACTTGATGAGCTTAAACCCTAAGCCTCAAAAGATTTATTTTGTGGCTCTTGAAGGCGCCGGGTGGAAAGATCGAGAGGGTAAAGTCAGCTCGATTAGTATTGTTGGCGAAAAATAGTAAGTTGAAAAATTAAATCTCTGGAGCTGCTTATGGAACGACGTGCGGACTAGGGTTTGTACTACCCCCTAGCGTGGCTCACTATGTTTTGTATATTTTACTAAGTGACTACTGCGCTCGTTCTAGCGCCCGTTGAAATGTATCAATATTTCTTGCCAATCCTAACTTTCTCGGCGCATGAAACCTTATAGCGTAGTTCTATTGTCGTAGCGTTATAAGTTTAAATTTACTAAGCTCTCTGTGTCTTCGTCTTTGTTAAAGTCTTTCGGCGAATGATGTCGGTGCAACAGTTTGAGTTACCCTACCCTGTGAATTACTGCATTTCAAATCAACTAGACATCGGAACCTGCAGGATCTTTTTCTACAATTAATTCAAATATAATTCCAATCTTTCTTCTTACGTCTGATTCTGCTGCTAATTTTAATGCTAAATCGTTTATGTCACCTAAAGTTAGGTTATCCAGTAAACTGCGTTCAGAATGCGAGATACCTCTACCTTCAACAGACCAGACTATAGATTGTAAAATATTCTCTATCATTGCTCTGGTACATAATTCATCTAGAATTTCTTCTTCATTGATTCTTTTCCTGAGAATGGTAACTTCTAACGGTTCATCATCGTTCGACTCCGGCAAAATGGTTGCAACAGCCACACCATCTTTTTTAAGAATATCCACCAAGCTACTGTGTCCCGCACCTATTATTTGGAGTACTTTGATCTCATCTTTACCACGGAACTTCGGGTACCTTTTAAGAGCCTTCAATTCCGACCTAATTCTGTATCTAATAAAATCTTCTCGTAACTGCTGTATCTGACTAGACAAGTCCAACCATTCCCTATAATACGCCACTGCTTCGTCTAGTTTACCACTCAAGAGAGATGTTCTATATCTATTAATGGCTTCTCGCAATTGTGTGTTTGAAACACTAATTCTCTGGGCTAATTCATGGTTACCTGGAACGTCGGGAAATATGACGGTTTTTTTTGACCCGTAAAGCTTTTTTATCAATGCATACTGAAAAGCTGGATTTGTTGATTGTCTGACAATATCTAACGCACTCAAATCATTCTTATCTACATTCCCCATGGAAATCCTGTTATATATGTCTTCAGTATTCGGCATCCAATTGAGCACTTCTATCATCAATACATCGGCATCTTTAAAAGCACTCTCGAATCCCTCAAGGTCTTCCTCATTGTTATGCCTTGAGAGAAAAAAACTTAACGTAACTCTTGGTTCTTTTTGAAGATCAACCGTTTCCCCAATCGCGCCATGAGTTTCTTCTTTGGTTCTCTCTATATGTTTATCTTTCAAGTATATTGATGGCATTCGCTATAGCGTTATATTTCAAGTTCAAAAGATTTGGTAATTTTTCTTCGTCCAACTCTTCAACTCCTTGTTCTACATATTTATTTAGCACAAAGTCTATGAATTCTTTTTCCTTTTCTTCCAATCCTTCAAATGTTTCCTTTTTACATGAAGTGGCTCTTTCTTCTCTTGTAACTGGCTTCAAGGCAAATGCTATATAGGCTAGCACATCGAATAAATCGCTGTCTTCCGCGTCAATCATCTTCTGCAAAGTTTCCAATACATCTCTTCCGTAGCCGTGTTCCGCGATTTTGTTTAAAAATGCTTTTCTTGTTGTTGGATTAGACCAAATGGTTCTAAGTTCTTTTTCGCTTTTGAAGAATTCCGGAAGTGCGCCGAACATGTTATGCAAAAATTCTTCGACGGAGATTGGTTTTCCGTCGGCACTCCAAAATAAAGTCGAAATCATGTGTTGAATTTCGCGTTCTTTGCCGTCACGGAGTTTTATTTTCAATTTTTTCTTTGGCTCCTCTGGTGGTTCTGGAGGAATTGGGCTTGGTTCTTTGGAGCCCTTTGGTTTGCGGTGTTTTTTTTCAACTACCTCGTCTATCGGCTCTCCGTCCCATTCCGGATCAGAGAAATGTTTATAGGCATCAACGAAATCATAGATAGTAAAATATTCTTTGCCATCAAAAAGCCTAGTCCCACGACCTATGATTTGCTTAAACTCGATGATGGAATTTATTGGCCTCATCAGTACGATATTTCTGATATTTCTGGCGTCTACGCCTGTAGAAAGTTTTTGTGACGTTGTCAAAATTGTTGGGATCGTTTTTTCGTTATCCTGGAATTCTCTCAAAAATTGTTCTCCTCGCAATCCATCGTTTGCGGTTATACGAACGCAGTAAAATGGATCTTTATTGTTTTTCATTTGATTTACTAAGTCGCGTATGGCTAGAGCGTGCTCTTGATTTGCGCAGAAAATTATTGTTTTTTCATTTTGATTAATTTCATCCAAAAGAACTCGAACTCTTTTTGCTTCGCGTTCTTTGATAACAATGATTCTATTAAAGTCTGGCTCTTCGTAAATTTTCCCTTCTTCCACTTCGCCTTCGACAATTTGATCATCTGAAGTATAAACATATTCATCAAGAGTCGTTTGAATTCTTTTTACTTTGAATGGAGTCAAAAATCCGTCATTTACTCCTTCCTTAAGTGAATATGTATAAACTGGTTCGCCAAAATATTTGTACGTATCTATATTATCTTTTCTCTTCGGGGTAGCAGTCATTCCAAGTTGAGCCGCCGGAGAGAAATACTCCAAAATTCCACGCCAGTTCCCTTCATCGTTAGCGCCTCCGCGATGACACTCATCAATGATAATAAAATCAAAGAAATCAGATGGATAATCACCAAAATACGGACTTCC
>CAYHSM010000086.1:0-5059 GCA_964359325.1 uncultured Candidatus Peribacteria bacterium | reverse complement strand
TTAAAAGTAAGAGAGTTTTAAGAAGAATGATTGCTGTAAGAGTTGCTCCGTCGTATGAAGGATGGTATGCGGTGATTACTTTGGCCACAGATCCTTTCCCTGATGATTTTTTTCCGACCGTATCATATTTTTTCCCTGTTCAAAATTTTATTGATGAATCTATGGTTGGTTATTTCGCTTCTGATACGTGGATTAAAATAGTTGAAGGGATCAAGGCGGAGCATGGAGAAACGTCTGAACAATTTCAGGATATTTTCAGGGTCGTAAGTCTTGTGAGAAGTTTATTGTACCGGGAGGATGATTCGCATTCCGAGAGACTTAAAATGGCAAAAGAATTACGTACTTTAAGAATAAAAGTGGGGAAAGCCGCTGCTGGAGTTATTGCTGATTTTATTTCTTATTATGATGGCGATGACGGAGTGCTTGATGGTGGAGATATTGGGGAAGAAGATGATGATTATCCTGATTTTAGAATTGGAGATGTTGATTTACGAAAATTGAGGTAGAATTTGTTTCATGAGTGCTGGTAAACGTTTTTTTGAATTGGATTTATTGAGGGGACTTGCCGTAATAGGGATGATAATTTTTCATTTGTTTTTTATTTTGAATTTTTTTGATGTTTTGAAAAATGATGTGCAAAGCGGGTGGTTTTATGTGCTTGGGCAATTTGTCAGGTTTGCATTTTTGGGTTTGGTTGGGGTTGGGATGGTGATTTCGAGCGGGAGGATGCTTGCTATTGGTGGGACGAGGCGGCAAGTTTTTTTTAGACAATGGAAGCGCGCTTTAATTGTTTTTGCGTGCGGGATGATTGTTACTTTTGCAACTTATTTTGCAGTGCCGGATTTTTATGTGCGTTTTGGAATTCTGCATTTGATTGGAGTGAGTATTTTTTTATGGAGTTTTATGCTTGGTTCAAAATGGATGGTTTTATTTTTAAGTTTGGTTAGTTTTTGGCTTGGAGGGTGGATTTATGGGAATGGGCCTATTGATTGGTCAATGATGCGATGGTTTAGTTCTTATACAATTGATTATTTTCCGTTGTTCCCATGGACCGGAATAGTGGGTTTGGGAATCTTTGTCGGGGAGTTGTTATATCCCCGCAGGCAGGTGAAATTCAATTTCGGATTGAATCCTTGGTTTATGAAATTTTTTGAATTTTTAAGCAAGCGATCATTGACCATTTATATGACGCATGTGCCAATAATAATTTTGTTGTTGGTGTTGTTGGGGATTTTGCCTTTAGGGAACTTTATAGCCTAGAGTCTGTTCAATGCCTCGATCGGGTTTATGTTTGCGGCTTTGCGGGCGGGGATGTATCCGGCTAAGATACTTACAGTCGTGCCGAAGATTATCGTAAATAATATTAAATTTGGAGTGATGTGAAATAATGTTTCAGGAGTGAAAGTTGTTTGTTTGAGTTGTTCAAGTCCGATGCGGTCTATTATTACACTGCTTGTTAATCCGATAGCTGTGCCGATGATGCTTCCTATGATTCCTATTATTCCGGCTTCTATCAATATCAGTTTTTTAATGTGATTTTTTGTGGCGCCGATTGCCCTGAATAGTCCGATTTCTTTGCTGCGTTCCGCCACTCCAGCCAAAAAAGTGCTGATTATTGCGATTGCGGCCGTAAGTAAAATTATTAAACTGATTATTCCAAGTGAAGTTTTTAAATATGTGAATTTGGCTTCCACGTCTTGCAGATTTTTTTGAAAATAAGCTGTGCTGTATCCGAGTTTTTCGATTTTTTTTGCAACCTCAGTTGTAAGTGTTGGGTCGGACGTTTCAACAAATAGTTCCAGATAATTTTGATTTAAATTCCGAGCATTTTCTTGGTTTAGTTTTTCTACAACTTGATAGGGGAGTGTCGCTCCTATGAGATTTACTTTGTCGGAAAATCCGACCACTTCCAGTTTTACCGATTCCGTTTTGTCGCCTGTAAACGGGAAAAAGGTCGAATAATTCGGGAAAAGCGTAAGTTCTTTGCCAATTAAGTTGTTTTCTGAAAGCAGTGGTAAATTTTGAGGAGAGGCCACAGCCAGATTGTATAAATCCAAAAGTTTGCGCGGGATAATTGCAGGGTATGGTTCCTCATTTTTATTCCAGATTTCTCGTGAGCTAATATCATTTTCAATAAATTCCGCAGGGACTCCAAATATCATTGTTTCGGTTGCCAGTGTCATTCCGAAAATCGGTACTTCAAGAGACGCAAAATTATTAAATTGTATTTCCGGATAAATGTTTTTAACTCCGTTTATTTTGGAAATTTGTTCAATGGTTTCTTTGTTTAGTTTTCCGTCTGTTGTTTTGCTTAATAATGAAATTATTCCTGTTTCTTTGGTGTTTGGGCTGACGGTTATTTGGGTTAATGGACTCTTTTTTTCAAGTTCGCTGAAGGTTGCTTGTTCTATGCCGTTGCTTAATCCCAAGAAGACAATGAGAGACGCTGTGCCAATGGCAATGCTTAAACTGGCGAGAATTACGCGTGATTTACGTTCCGTGATGTTTTGAAGTGCGAGAGTGATCATGGTTTTAGTTGGCCATCTTGTATTTTTATAGTTTTTTCCGCGGCTTTGGCTACGGCTTCGTCATGAGTCGCGATTATTAAAGTAACTTTATGAATTTTGTGCATGCGTTTTAATAATTCAATGATTTTTTTGCCGGTTTCTATGTCCAGATTTCCGGTTGGTTCATCTGCGAGGATTATTTGCGGGTGATTGATGAGTGCGCGCGCGATTGCCGTGCGTTGTTTTTGCCCACCTGAAAGTTCTGTCACTTTAGTATCGGTTTTGTTCGCGAGTTTAACTTCCCGTATTAATTTTTCAGCGTAATTTTCTTCGCGTTTTGAGGCGTGATTGAAATATGTCGGTAGAAGAATGTTTTGCTTAACGCTTAGAAATGGCTCGAGATGAAATTCCTGAAATACAAAGCCCACTACGCTGTTGCGGTAATGCGAAAGTTCCTTGTCTTTATATTCGCTGATATCTTTGTCGTTAATCAGAATTGATCCTTCGCTGGGTGCGTCCAGTCCTCCAATGAGGTTCAACAAAGTTGATTTGCCTGAGCCTGATGGGCCCATGAGCGCGATAAATTCGCCTTCTTTAATTTTCAGATTGATATCGACAAGCGCGCTTACGCCGGATTTACCCGAGATGAATTTTTTAGAGATATTTTTAAGTTGAATCATTTTTATAAAAGTAGCATAAAATCGGTTCGTTTGAAATGTTTGACAAAAATGCTTGACAAATGCCTGGATTTTTGATAGCATATGGATGTTTAATAATTCATTCTTATGACTATAACTACAACAAATAGGGATTTATTAAGAAATTATAAGTACCTGAAGGGGAAATTGCTTAATGGCGATGTTGATGAAATCGTTATTTTACAGAAGAAAAATATTGTAATTAAGATGGTCGTAGAAAAGAAGCTCACTCCTTTTCAGCAATTGGTTGAGATGGTTAAGAAGAAGCCTATTTTGAATGTTAAGAGAAGCGATCAGGATATTTTTTAATCAGTTATTATGTATTTGTTGGATACGAATATTTTAATTTATTTTTTACAAGGCAAAAAAGAAGTTTTAAGTCTACTTAATTGTTTAAATTCTGAAAAATTTGCGATTAGCATGGTTTCCAGATTGGAATTTTTGAATGGTTTACAGAATGAAATTTTTATTACGAAGGAAGTTGAGCAGTATTTGGATTTATTTGAGAATATTACATTGGATAGAGAGATCGTTAGAACTGCAGCTTTGTTTTCCTTTAAATCGTTTAAAAAATTAAAATTCAGAGACCTTATAATCGCCGCTACCGCTGTTGTTAGAAATAGAACTCTTATCACTGCAGATAAGGATTTTAGAAATTTTCCCGGCTTAAAGTTGAAGTTATTGAAGGTTTAAGCGCCTTCGCTTTCAACGTTTTCTTTTTCTTTGGTTGTGACTTCGACGTTTGTATAATATTTGTCATAGTATTTTTTGGCTTTTTTGAGCTCATCTATGACGCGTTCATCGTCACCGGCATGTAGGAATTTTGGAAGAATTTTTATTGCGACAGCTCCGGGATAGCGATCCTGTTTAAGTTTTGTTAAGAAGCTTTCCAGAGGCATTATTCCTTCCTGTGGTGGTGCATATTGTTTGCCTTGATATAAATTTGAGAGATGAATGTGAACCAAACATTTTTTTAATGCGGTATAAGCTCTGATCAGGTCTTTTCTTTGTTCTCCGATGCGTGATGTGTCGAGACAAACATGCTTGAAGTCTCTAAGATCCTGGGCGCTTCCCATTGCGTGTTCCGGAATAAACCCAAGGAACGTGCCTGCCGGGGCATTTTCCAATGCGATAGAAATAAATTCTTTTTCTCTTAATCTTGGAATTTCTTTTTTTAACCAGCTTGCCAATTTGAAATCCAGGATTTTTGGCGGTTGCAATATTAGAACTTTTGCGTTGATTCCCTTTGCCATGTCCACCAATTCCTGAATGCGTTTTGGAGCTATTTCTTTTGGTGCGGAAATGGCATGCACAGGGAGTTTATATTCTTCAATAAGCTTTTTTATGTATTCCGTATTGGATGTATCGAATTGTCCAAAATCAACCGACAGATCGATTGCATCATAGCCTGCGGCTTTTGTAAGTTCAAAAATACGGTTCAAGCCGTACCCTCTTAAAGATTCTGTAGAAAGGACAATCATGTTTTTGTTTTTAAATCTTAGTATATTTTAGCATAAATAAAAGTCCCCGGCTAGAGCCAGGGACTTGATAGATTTGGTAATGATGATCTGACTTATTGTTTTTGCTCGATTTTTGTGCGGCCGCCCAGATATGGTTGGAGAATTTCAGGGATAGTAACCGAGCCGTCTTTATTCTGATAATTTTCCAGGATTGCCACCAATGTTCGAGCCATGGCGCAAGCCGTACCGTTTAAAGTATGGATATATTCGTTTTTGCCGTCAGGAGTTTTGTAGCGAATTTTGCTGCGGCGAGCCTGAAAATCCGTGCAGTTTGAGCAGGAAGTGAGTTCACGGAAGCGTTCCTGTGTTGGAATCCAGACTTCAATGTCGTATT
>CAYHSM010000085.1:0-5061 GCA_964359325.1 uncultured Candidatus Peribacteria bacterium | reverse complement strand
ACATCGCCAAACTTCCCGAAGTCACAATCGAATCCGGCATTGCCACAGTCATCAAAGCAATCCTCCGCGCCACAATGCTCTTAACTATCGCAGCAATATCAGTCTCAGCCATGTACTACCTCACTTCCCGCGGCAAGGAAGAAGACATCACCAAAGCCAAAGACATTATCCTTTATCTGATCATAGGCATGGCAGTAATGGCAGCCGCATACGGCATTGTTGCAGGCATAACAAGATTTAATGTTTTTGACTAAAATGTTGCGTTAGCAACATTTTCCGTTCCCCCCATAATTATGACAAAAAAAATATTACTAAATATAGGCATCTCAATTCTACTGCTAACAGCGGGATCAAGTCTCGTACAAGCATATCAAATGGATCCGTCATATAAACCGGACAATGAACCGTTTGCTTTAACTGAGGAAATCAAAGACCGCGGTCCTGCAGGCGCAACCGTCCTTGTTTTACAAATAATTGCCGGCGCAATGTTATACTTCGCGGTCCCTATAGCTGTAATAATGCTTATAATGGCCGCCTCACAAATGGTCATTGGCGGAGCGGAAACGGAGAAACTGGAACAAGTCAAAAAGAATTTTCAATGGTCAATAATCGGACTCGTGGCAATAATTCTGTCATATTCCATAGTGAAAATAATCATCAGCTTTGTCATTGCCAGCGCATCATTTACAGCAAATAACGGCACCCCGCCTCCCGTAAACCCTTAAGTCTCAATCCTCGGAAACAAACTCCCCGCAACTTTCACACTGCTCCCCTCTTTCATCATCCCCCATTTCTTATCCAATTTTAAATCGACAACATCCACACCCAACTGCCCGGCAATCAACGCGGCAGCCTTTGGCAAAATCGGCAAAAGCAAAGTCGCTATATACCTCAACAATTCCAGCAAATCATACAAAATATCTCCCAATCCCGCAGGATTTTCCCTTGCCACAGCCCACGGTTTTTTATCATCAATATATTTATTCGCAAAATCAGTCAATTCAACCAAAGTTTCACAGGCCGTCTTAATATCAAAAGCATCAAAAGCCGCCGTATATTTATCAACAAAATCATGCGCCTGAGTGGCAACATCATCGCCCTTTGTAGCTGCCGGCACTTTGCCGCCCAAATACCTATCAGTCATCATCGCAACCCTATTCACCAAATTACCAAGAGAATTCGCCAGCTCACTGTTATACAAATCCACAAAACGATGCTGACTGAAATCCCCGTCATCAACAGTGGGAATTTCTCGCAATAAATAATAACGCAACGCATCAACCCCGTATTTATCAATATATTCCAAAGGATTCACAACATTCCCAATACTCTTGCTCATCTTTTGCCCTTCGCTTGTCACAAATCCATGCACATAAATAGCTTTTGGAATTTTTACGCCTGCTGAAATAAGCATTCCAATCCAAATCCCCGCATGAAATCTCAAAATATCTTTCCCGATCAAATGCACATCGCACGGCCAATACTTTTTAAAAGCAGCGGTTTCTTTTTCGTAACCGATAGCAGTAATATAGTTTGAAAGCGCATCGCACCACACGTACATCACCTGCGTATCATCATTCGGCACATCAATCCCCCATGGCAAAATATCTTTTGGCCTGGAAAAACTCACATCACGCAAGCCTTCCTCACCGATAATATTCAACATTTCTTTTTTGCGGGCCTCCGGATAAATAAACAATTCGTCTTTTTCAATCAAAGCTTTGATTTTATCCGAATATTTCGAAAGTTTAAAAAAATAATTTTCTTCTTCAAGTTGCTTTGGTTTCTTTTTATGAATGGGGCAATTACCGGCTTCATCCAGGTCTTTTTCCGGAATAAAAGCCTCGCAGCCGACACAATAATTTCCTTTATAAACACCTTTATAAATGTCACCCGCCTCAAACATTTTGGTCCAAATCTTTTTAACTCCGGCTTTATGCAAATCAGAGGTTGTCCTGACAAAATCATCATTCGATAAACACAAAAACTCTTTTAAAGCCATATATTTCTCAGCATTTTGATCAACAAACTCTTGAGTTCTCATCCCTGCAGCTTGTGAAGCTTCATAAATTTTAACGCCATGTTCATCAGTGCCCGTAAGAAAAAAAACATCATCGCCTTTCAGCCTATGATACCTGCACAAGGCATCCGCTTGCACAAATTCAAGCGTATGTCCGATATGCGGCGCAGCATTCACATACGCGATTGCAGTGGTAAGATAGAATTTTTTCTTCATGAAATAAGGCTATCAATAAGGCCATTACAAGTCAACTTACAGTATTATTGAATTAATCCGGAAGTATCTGTGAATCATCTTCAGCCCCATACCAATATTCATCACCATGCCCTTCTTCCATATACGTACTATAAAGCGAAAAATTAAACACAGGCATAAATGAATTTCTTTTCAATTTCACATTAATGCTCTGTTTGGTTTTTCCGCTATAGCCGTTTGCTGTCAAATCCGCATATTCACGCACGGTTTCGGCAGATGAAGTAACACCCTCACTTTCACTAAACAATTCAATCCTAAAATAAAGCTTGGTCAAAGCTTCATTCTTATCATCCTTAAAAACAGACGGATTCACCAAATTCGTCAAAGTTAAATAATTCAAATCATGATTCTCCAAAAAAGTTTTTATGGAATAACAACCGTTGATTGAAGCAACCTTTTTCTCATCCCCGGTATATTCATATTGATAATATTCCCTGGCTTCCATCTGCGAACATGTGCCGGCATAGATTTTGGAAACTTGACCCAAGTCCTCAGGATCAAAAGCAACTTGTTTGCCATTCCCGACTCCGACAAAATAAGGACTGCAAGAAATATCACCGGTATAACGATTGGCGCTATCAACGGTATCGCAATCTTTCGTTCCAAACCAAGATGGATTAGTGGCGTTTGAAGAATACTGCTCACCGCCAATATTATTCATGGAAACAGCAGTGAAATCACTGACGGTCTCTGTCACGGGCTTGGCCGGATTTTGATTGGTAATACCCATAATTTTCCATCTTAAAACATCCCATCCGGACAACTGCCAATCGGCCGCAGGATTAATATTCAAATCATCTTGAGGACTAAACGGCGCATAAAATTCCACAACAAAATCCGTAACATCCTTAGCCACTCCATCTTCCACCACAAAAAGCGGAACAGTAATTGATTCATTCAACCCCAATACGGAATAAAATTCTTTTGGTTCAGCCGTACTGATATCAAAGCCATCATCAAAACACGGATAAGCCTGACATTGATTTTTGACATTCAATTCAGCGACAGAATTAAAATCATCATCAATTTTTAATGACTCATAGCCCTCGGTCCCCCACCCGGGCAAATTATTATTCAGACCATACAAACCAACCTCAATCGCGGATTCCGCTGCATAATACGCCTGTCCGGAATCAATAAATTCCTTGGTGATTCTTGTCTCGCGAAAAATCAAAGCTGATAAAGCGAGTGAAACAGCCATGAGCACTCCCATGACCAGCAAGGCCACAAGTAGCGCTGTTCCTTTTCTGTTTTTAATAAAATTTTTGCGCATGGCTATTTAATATTTGTATAAATATATTCTGTCGGATAAACCTGATTATAAACTCGCGAAGAAACAGTGGTTTGCAAAAACATGGAATATTTTTTCCCGCTCGAAAGTTCTTTTTCAAACTCAGCATAAATTGTCACTCGCGGATGAAATTGACTGCTATCATAACTAACATAAACCGGATCATAAGGGTCCACGGCAGGAGAAAAATACAGTCTGAATTTAGTAACTTTAACTCCGGATTCATCAAGAGAATTAAGAAAAATAGTGTCTTCAATTCCATAAGAACCTTCAAGCCCTGGATTATTACCTTGGGCCAAATATTTCTTACTTAATTTGACAGTATTATCTTCATAAAAAACACGGGTCTTGCTGGCTGCATCTTTTGAAATAAGGAAAATTTCGTCTGAATGCGGGCCGGTAGTAGCGACTTTCGGATAATCCACCATCCCGTCACGCAATTCCTGAATCAAAGTTTCGAAAATCTGACGCGACTGCACGTACATATCTCTATATTCATTTGTTTCACGCTGGGAGCGCACAATACTTGTATACGAATTTATCAAAATTCCGGTAAAAGCCACAAAAATAGTCATGGCAATGAGCATCTCAACCAATGTAAATCCTCCTAATTTTCTAACTTGTTTTTTCATTTTTTGTTTTTTACAATGCTCCGCCTTTCCAGTCGGTTAAAACTTCGGAAAGAGTAAGTTCTCTCTCTTTTGAGCCAAGATTCCACTGAATTTTGGACTGAACAAGTACGTATTTACCTTCATCTTCAGAATTATATTTTTTAATAATAATTGTACGTTTAAATCCGGTATCCTCAGGCGCAGCATTTTTTGCAGGACCCAAATAAACATTATCACCATCGGTATTTTTAAAAATTTTTGCCGCCAAAAACGGCGCAGCCGTTTTAAATTCCCCCTCTTTGCCCTCAATACTCCAAGGTCTGCTTCCCAATAAAGCACCAACACTGCCAAGTTCTCCTTCATTAGCCCCAACGTTAAAACCGGCATATTCCAAATTCACAGCATAAAAATTCTCATCACCGGCCTGTGGAATTTTAAAATCACCACCCCACAATTGCACCGAATCCTCTCCCAGCCATCCCCTATTATGCAACCAGTTCGTATCGCGAATATTGCGCACGGCCTCAAGTCCTTCTTGTGCCAAATAATAAGCCTGCAAAGTCGTTAAATTATTTTGATTAGTCCCAATCAATCCAACCAAAAGATTCGTGGCCGAGACAATCGCAACAGTCAGAACCATAATCGCGATCATCACTTCAGTCAGAGTAAAACCTTTAATATTTTTTATTTTTTTCATCATATTAATTAATCAAATCAAGAATAATTTCACGTTGGTATTGAGGATCAGCCTCAGTGCCATATTGCAGCTTAATTTTCACAGAATCCCCAACAAAAGGCTGGGCATCTTTAAGCATTTCAACATCACCATTTGGCGGCACAAATCTAATCATAAAACTTCCAACAACAGCTCCTTCATCAATATC
>CAYHSM010000084.1:0-5090 GCA_964359325.1 uncultured Candidatus Peribacteria bacterium | reverse complement strand
CCCTCAGTCCACCCAGCCAAAAGTTGACCCGACTGCACCTGCATCTGCGCCAGTACCTCCGGCCATTTCTGCCAAACCGGGCACACCTCCAACAAAACCACCAGCACTTCCCCCAAATCCGGGTGCAAGAAAAAAAGCAATCCTTGGCTGTCTCGGCGCTTTTGGTTCATTGATGCTTATCTTTTTGGTTTTGGCATTTGTCTTTCTATCTCAATCAGGCAAAGTTCAAAGTCCGATAGCTAAACTTCTTGGTGTAAATCAGGCTGTTTTCATAAACGGCTTAATTATTTTTATTCACATAATTTTCATACTGCTTTCTTTGGTGGCCTTTGTATTCACAATGGTTGGCTTATTCAAAGCGAGTATGGCTCCAAAAATAGACAAAGACGCGCGCAAATCAGCTCTTAAAACCAGCCTTATTTCCGGCATTGTTTTATTTGTAATTTTAATAATTTGGGGCTTTACCTACGTCTATCTCGATTCAAAACGCCAGGAAATCGCTCCGGAATTTGAGCAACCGATAATTACCACACCGGAAGAAACATTGGGCTTAAGCGCTCCTGTAGAAGTTAAATTTGATGCCAGCAATGTACCCGTAGATCGCAATCGTTATCAAATTGTTTCGCACGATTGGGATTTTGGTGATAAATCCACAGGCACAAGCCAGATCGTCTCTCATATTTTTAAAGAAAAAGGCACATACGACGTCAAATTGGTTCTCACCGTTAAAAATAAAGATACGGGAGAAATCTCAGTGGGAGGCGAATATCACGTAACAATCTCAATTGAAAACCAGGCTTTAACAGCTTTATTTTCTAGCGATCCTCAATCCGGCGAAGTCCCGCTCGAAGTCAGCTTTGACGCAAGCGCATCAAGTGACCCTGATGGAAATATTGATAAATATGAATGGGATTTCGATGGGAATTTGGATTTTCTGGACGAAAAAGGTGAGACTGTAAAACATATTTTCGATAAAGTTGGGAAGTACAAGGTATCTCTTCGCGTTACATCAACAACAGACGAATATAACGTCGCTGAGAAAGAAATTATTGTTGAAGAGCAGTCAAATCCGGAGGCCGTTATCACAGTTGTTGATAATCCTGAGACATTCACAATTGGAGTAAACTATATTTTTAATGCTGACGAATCTAAATCTCCAAACGGTAAAATTGAAAAATATCAGTGGACTTTTAGCGATGATCCAAAGAAAACCGAAACAACAAAAACAATTTCTCATACATTCAAAACTCCCGGAACTCAAGAAATCACTTTAAAAGTTACTGATGAAAAGGAAGAGGAAAGCGAAATCAAAAAAATCATAAAAGTTGAGTCTCCAAAAGGAACTCCAAAAGCCAAGATAAACACTGATCCGGCAGTTTCCGCTAAATCCACAACCTTAAACGGAAAAGCGCCTTTCACCGTAGCTTTTGATGCAAAACAAAGTACTGACAGTGACAACAATATAGTGGATTATAAATGGGATTTTGATAATGATGGGAAATTTGACAGCTTTGGCAACGTGGTAAGTCATACATATACGCAAGAAGGCACATATACAGTAGAGCTTTCCGTAGTTGATGCGGATGAGAATGTCGGAATGGCTTCGTTAATAATCAAAGTGGAAGCACAGGGGATTGTTCCAATCATTGCAGCGGACAAGATCGACGGAAATATTCCTCTTACAGTTAATTTTGACGCTAGCGGCTCATCTTATTCAAAAGGCCAAATTACCAGTTACAAATGGAATTTTGGTGATGGCACTCCTGTAAAGCTCGGCTCGGCAACTATCAGTCACAAATATACGGCCATCGGTACATTCACAGTTAAAGTTACAGTGATAGGTTCTGATAATTCCACAGCGGAAAAATCACTTACAATCACTGTAAGAGAAATCCCGTTAAGCTCTTGTTTTGTATCGGTATTTGAAAAAGGCCCGGCTCCGCTTGAAACCAGCTTTGATCCGGGTTGTTCCACAGGCACAATCTCAAACTATCTATGGGATTTTGATGACGGCGGCACATCAACGCAAGTTAAATCAATGCATACTTTTGAAAAAGCCGGAGAATATAAAGTAACGCTGGAAGTATCGGACGCTGAGAACACTGTAAGCAAAGCGGAAGTGACAATAACGGTAACTGAACCCCAATAATATAAATAAGTAACCAAAAAAAATATGTTAAGCAAAAATAAACGCAGAATGGTCGCAGTCGTGGCGCTGATATCGGTAGGAGCAATACTGATAGGCATTTTCGCACCATTTTTTCTGAAATTTTAATCTTATAAATTATGAATGCATCAACATCAAAAAAAGGAACATTCATCATTCCGTTGATAATAGGGATTTTGATTGCAGGCGCTCTCGTATATTATTTCTGGCCGAAATTCCAACAAGAGAGCTCTGAAACTCCGCCAAGCATTACAGTTAGTTCAAGTAAATTCCAGGGGTTGATTTCCGGGGAATGCAAAATCCCAGGATATGCTTTTACAGACAATCAGGTCAGCGGTTACATCAAGCCGGGCGCAGACAATGATGCGAAGTGGCATGCACTGGATAAGGGCGTACATATTTATCATTCAGCCGAAAGTCTTACAATTCAGGAAGTTATTAATAGTATCATCCCAACTGCCAATAATAAAATTATAATTGCTTACTATCCTGCGGATAAAGAAAATGCAGAGAAGAAATTTGCCGTATATCCCAGCATCGAAGGTCAAACGCAGGTAGACAACCCTGCAGCTTATCTTCTCCCTGCAAACCAGGGTTTTGTTATTATTTCTTGTGATGACACGAAAATTTGGAAGGTAAAAATAGAAAAAATGAGCGCGGATGCAGTAACCACAACTTTAAACAATAAAGATGCCGGCTGGATTTTGATTCCGGCTTACTTCGATGATGGTGTCTTTGCGTCTGCCTTTCTTACAATTCACAAAGCCAAAATCAAATCAGCCTGGGTTCAACAGGGCGCAGGTTTTGACTTTAAGAAAGTTGAGAATCTGGCTCAGGCCCAGCTTATCGGTGACTGGAAAATGATATGGCTAAAAATCGGCCCGGCTGACGTGCCGGCAGCGCCGGCTGCGAATAATCCTGCGGCAATCCCTCAGACCATAGGGATTACTGCAAAAACAGGCGGAAACAAACAGGTAATAATTGAATGGAAAAATGTGAGTGCGGACCAACAAGATATTTCTCAATATTTGATTTTCAGATCTAAACAGCCAAATGTAGCAGTTACATGTCCCGATAATTGTCAATATGTGAATTTCAATCCTCTGGGAAATCTTGTTGGCAGTATTACCTTTTTTGCAGATCAGTCTAAAGAATTTACTGACAATTTATTGTTAGAAGATAATACAAAATATTATTACATCATCAAAAGCCGCAATTTAGATAAAAATGATATGGTTGGAACTTCCGCGGAATTCAGTGTTAAAACGCTACCGGCAGCAGCGGTAGCGGAAATAAATAATGATATGAATGCGATTGTGGATGCGGTGGATGCGGCGGCAGCGGAAATGAAGGAAAATATGGATAAGGCTATGGAGGATGTGGCAGCAGCATTTAGTGGGTGGGGGAATATGGCAGGTGGACTTCAAACAATAACTGTAACTTTAAAAAAATGGAATAATTCACAGGTAGAAATCGAATGGACGGACAGTGCGCAAGGAATCGCCATAGATGGCTATATGATATTTAGATCAATAAATCCAAATATGGATATTAAATTCCCGGAAAGCTACAAGATGGTTAACGCTAATCCTCCGGGAAATCGTGTAGGGAATGTTGCGGCAAATGCAAATAAAATATTTATTGATAATATATTATTAATAAATAATACAACCTATTATTACGTCATTAAAAGCGTCAAAATAGTGATTGAGGAAATAAAGGTACTCGGAACTTCTCCGGAATTCAGCGTTACAACTAAACTACTACCACCGCCGGTCTAATTAGGTGTATAGACGCACGAGATCAACTGTGGTATAATTACACAATAGAAAAAACAAACAATGTTAAAAACAAAAACAAAAAATAGAGCTTTTATCAATAGTTTGGCAATATTCTTGCTGATTTTTGGTATTGGTAATCAATTGGTTTTTGCTGTTAATGATGATACTCCGCCTTCGTTGAATATTGATACCGGTAGTGGCTCCGATAACGATTCGCCGCCTTCAATAGTTATTGATATGAATGGCAACAACAACGGCAATGCCGGCAATTCAGACAACACCAAAATCAAAATCACAAAAGCCGATGCTTTCCCAAAAGGCTTCAACCCTACGGTTACAAACACAAAAATCACCTACGCCATAAACAAGGAAGCTATCATTGAAATCAAGATTGTGGACAGTAGCGGCCAGACGGTAGTAAAACTCATTGATGACAAAAAAATCAGCAAAGGTGAATATTTCGTTAATTGGTACGGCACCACGGATAATGAGGAAGGTGGCCCGGTTGTGAAAACCGGCACTTACCAATACAAAATTCTAGCCAAAAATACACAAACCAAAGCGGTGGAAGACACTGCGGATGACGAGATCAATTTGATTTATTTCACGCTCGAAGACATGCCTAAGGACGATGGCAAATCAGATGAAGTAGTAAACAAAGATCAGGCCGATGCAACAATGACTCTCAATAACTCAAAATCCGGCAAAACCGCAGAAACAGGCCCCGGTGTAATCATTTATTCAATATTTCCAATAATCGGTTATTTCTTATCCCGCAAAAAACATGACTGAAATCAATCTCAATCCGGACAATAATGTAACACCTGCAAGCGCATCAGTATTTAATGGCAATAAAGGTCTTCTTATCGCCATTGCGCTTGGTTTGATTGCTGTTGTCATTGGCGTAAGCACCCTGATCGGGTTCAAGTCAACAGGCAAATTTGAAGGTATGATTAAAAGAGTTGAGACCGAGACGGCTCAGTTGCAGAATAGCACCAAGTAAGCGACAAAAAAGTCCCTAAAAAAACAACCCCCCCCACCACATCACCACGCACCACCATCCCTTCTCATTTCGTGATATTTAATGTCAATGCTATGCGCGATTTCATGGTGGTCATCGCACATCGGAGCAAGGAATCTCG
>CAYHSM010000083.1:0-5191 GCA_964359325.1 uncultured Candidatus Peribacteria bacterium | reverse complement strand
AAGTATTAGCAAAAAAACCTACTAAAATTTTAGAACTGGCAGTAAGAGGAATGTTGCCAAAAAACAAATTACGAGATGAATTAATGAAAAAACTCAAACTCTATGCGGGAATTTCTCATCCGCATGATGCCCAAAAACCAACAATATTAGAAGTTTAATAATTTTTCACATGCCTACAAAGACTAAACGCACTACAAAAATTAAAGCGGAAAAAGAAGAAGAGGAAATAGTTGTAAAATCTCCTTCTAAAGGCAAATATTTCTACGCTAACGGCAAAAGAAAAACTTCCGTTGCGCGCATCAGACTTTACAAAGGCGAAGGTGAAATTTCCGTCAATAATAAACCAATCAGTGAATATTTCGCACTCAAAACCCTGATAGGCACCGTAAAAACAGCATTAACTTTAACGGGCGGCAATCAAAAATATGATATAACAGCTTCAGTCCGAGGAGGAGGAATCAGTTCTCAAGCGGAAGCTATTCGTCACGGAATAGCAAAAGCATTAGTAATAGCTGACCCGCTTAACAAACCAACCCTCAAAAAAGCAGGTCTTCTAACTCGCGACTCCAGAATCAAAGAACGCAAAAAATTCGGCCTCAAGAGAGCTAGAAAAGGACCGCAGTTCAGCAAGCGTTAAAAATCGTTTTGCGATTTTTACACTAGCCAATTATCGTATGAAAAAAAATAAACAATTTTTAAATCCTAGGTCTACTATCGTTTTGCTTTTGGCGTTTGTATTTTTTGGAATGCATCATTTCGTTTTTTTAAATGGGAACGCAAGTGAAATTGGGGTTATAATGAGTTCTGTAGATGAGGCATATGATCTTCCAGGAGTTATCATTGATCAAAGGTTACGCCCAGATTATTTGCATCCTTTCCGTCCGGTGACTTTTATATACCATGTTGAAAATAATGGGGAAGAAATCGTGGAAAAAGTGGATGGGATTTTTTCTAATGAATGGGTTGCAGTGAAGGGAAGTGTTAAAGAGTATTTTGATCCCGAACAACAGCTTTTTTCGCGTCCTCTTGTATCATTTGACTATGCTAATTGGGTATTCTTTTTTATTCAGTATATTCTTTTTATCGCAATGCTTGTTTTAGTTACAAATAATCCTGTGTCGCGTTATTTCTTTAAGAAACGAGATGGAGTAATTTGACAAAAGGGTACTAGCTCCGAGTAGCCAGCCAGTTTATAAAAACCACATTACATGAAAAAAGGCCCAGACAATGAAGAACCGCCGGTATTAAGATTGACTATCGATGAAGAGCGGCTTGGGCAAGCTCTTTCGGGGAAGCCGTTTGAGGTTATAATTGGGGATACGCGCAGAAGGGTTGATTTTATTGAGCTTTTGAAGGTTATTGAAACGCCTGGAGCAAAGGCTCGTATAATTGAAAAGGAAGTCGCCGAGGAAATGCTTGCGGCTTTTGGGTTGTCGCCGGAGGATCTTAAAAAGCTTAATATTTGAGGGTGGAAAACAATTTCCTAACCTGTTTGTCTAATTTCATACTGAAAGGTATACTAAGACCAATTTCGGCTGAAAGGGTACTAGACCCGAGTAGCCAGCCAAATATTCTGCTACAATAATTTTCGTATTCCCTCCTTCCTATAATAATATGGTTAATTCCGTAAGTACCTACCTCGAAACAGGCTTATCAAGCTCACAAGCCCATCAAAACCTTCTTAAATATGGCCCGAACGAAATAAAAGAAAAAAAAGAATTCACGGCCTTAAAAATCTTCTTTTCACAATTTGCTTCATTCTTAATAATCATTTTAATTATCGCAGGCAGCATCTCTATATTTTTAAAAGAACTTATCGACGGTTTGGCGATTTTTGCAATTGTTTTAATAAACGCCATCATCGGATTTATTCAAGAATATAAAGCCGAAAACGCGGTAAAAGCCCTTAAAAAACTCGTTATTCCAACCGCTGTTGTCTTAAGAGACAAACAACAAAAAGAAATCCCAATTAGCCAAATAGTCCCTGACGATATTGTAATACTGTCAGAAGGAGACAAAATCTCTGCTGACATAGAAATCATAGAATCGTTTTCGTTAAAAGTTGACGAAGCGATTTTAACGGGAGAAAGTTTCCCGGTAGAAAAAAAAATAAGCAAAAATAAAGAAGGGAAATTATTCAAAGGAACATTAATAGTCAGCGGAAGAGCCAAAGGTAAGGTCATAACCACCGGACACAATACGGAATTTGGGAAAATAGTTAATCTCCTTGCAAAGCAGGAAGACAGCAGGTCTCCCCTGTCCATGCAGCTTGATGATTTAAGTAAAAAAATCGGATTAGCAGTGCTCTGTTTAATAGCCATATTATTTATCCTCGGATATTTAAGGGGAGTCTCTCCAGTAGAAATGCTAATGATTTGTGTGGCTCTCGGCGTTTCGGCAATTCCGGAAGGAATGCCGATAATAGTCACGCTGACATTGGCAATGGGAGTACAGATCCTCGCGCGTAAAAAAGCCATTGTTCGCAAAATGAATGCCATCGAAACGCTTGGCGCCACAACAATCATCTGTTCTGACAAAACCGGCACCCTGACTTTGAATGAAATGACAGTTAAAAAAATCACCACTAATTTCCACGAAGTCGATATCCCCGGAGTTGGATATACATGGGATGAAAAAATTAAATTGGATAATAATGAAGACAAAAAATTGCTGGAAATTTGCGAAAATTGCAATAACTCATTTGTGGATAAGAATATTATAGGAGATCCGACGGAAATAGCCTTAAAAGTCCTTACGAGAAAAGCGGAGTATATAAAAACATATAAAGAACTGGACGAAAACACATTCACATCTGAAAGAAAAATGATGAGCACTTTGAATCAAACTGACAAAAACAAAAAAGAAATTTTCGCCAAAGGAGCGTTTGAAGAAATAATAAAAAAATGCGAATTCATTTTATTGCATGGCAAAATCAAAAAACTCAACAATAAAGATAGATTGAAACTGAAAAAAACCGCGGAATCCTACGCACAGGAGGCTTTGAGAGTTTTGGCTTGCGCATACAAAGAATACAAAGGTAAATTCGATGAAGAAAATTTAATTTTTGTCGGACTGGTTGCAATGATCGATCCGCCACGAAAAACAGTCCATTCTTCAATCCTGGCAGCGCAAAAAGCCGGAATTAAAATAAGAATCATCACCGGTGACAATCCTTTGACAGCAAAAGCCATCGGTAAAAACGTGGGCCTGAAAGTAAACAAAGTCGCAACAGGAGATCAGATAGACAAATTAAACGACACTGAATTAAAGAAATTGATTTACGAAACCGAGATTTTTGCCAGGACAAATCCTCAACACAAGTATCGCATAGTGGATATACTGAAAAGAAACAACGAAGTCGTTGCTGTAACGGGCGATGGCGTAAACGACGCTCCGGCTCTCAAGCATGCGGATGTTGGCATAGCCATGGGAATAAAAGGCACAGAAGCCACCAAGGAGGTGGCAGACATAGTACTAAAAGATGATAATTTCACAACAATTGTCCACACAATCAAAGAAGGTCGCCGCATATATAAAAACATTCTTTCCTTTATTAAATATATGCTCGCGGCAAATTTTTCCGACATTACGATAGTAGGAATTATCACAATCGCAGGTTATCCGTTGCCTCTTTTGCCACTGCAAATTTTATGGATAAATATTGCAACTGATGCTTTACCAGCTTTAGCTTTAGGACAATCACCGGCCGGCAAAAACATCATGACAGAAAAACCACATCCTAAAAAAGAAAATTTCTTCAAAAAATTCTATGGATTTCTACTTGTAGCTGTATCTCTACAAATCATTGTAAACTTAATACTTTATTGGTATGGCTTAAAAGAAGATGCTTCAACAAACATCCTCACATCCGACATCTCCATCCCCTCTCACGCAAGAACAATGATATTTACAGAAATCGTACTGTTTGAACTATTTTTTGCTTTCGTTTGCAAAGAAAAAGAAAAAAATTCATTTAAATCATATTTCTCAAATAAAGCCCTGATTCAGGCCGTAATCATTTCTCTCGTAATACAATTGGCAACGATATACCTGCCATTCATGCAAAAAATCTTCAAAACGGTTCCGTTAAACTTTACGGAATGGCTAATGATCTTGGCCGCGGCCTCAACGGCTTTTCTCGTACATAAAATTACAAATTCTTTCAAAAAAATTTTTGCAAGATAGTTGCCTTTAAACTCCACTACTCTATATAATCTAACCATGCGTTTCGACATTCTTACAATTTTCCCAAACATATTTAACTCGTATTTAAACGAAAGCATTTTAAAACGCGCGCAAAAAAACAACCTGATAAAAATTCACATTCACGACATCAGGACGTTTTCCAAAGACAAACACCATAAAGTGGACGATCTGCCGTTTGGAGGAGGCGCAGGCATGGTGATGACGCCTCAACCACTATACGACTGTATAAAGCACGTCAAAAAGCTCAACAAGGGCCCCGTAATATACTTAACACCACGCGGACCAACGCTCATACAAAGCAAAATTGAAAAATTCAGCAAAAAATATTCGGGAATTATTCTTTTATGTGGACATTACGAGGGAATAGATCAGCGCATAATCGACACATTAGTGGATCAAGAGATATCAGTAGGAAAATACGTTTTAACAGGAGGAGAACTCCCTGCTATGGTAATGATTGATGCTATTTCACGCCTGATTCCAGGAGTATTGGGAAGAGAAGAATCTCATCAAGAAGAATCATTTTCCAAAGCACTCAAGAGAAAAAAGGAATATCCGCACTACACTCGCCCTGCAATTTTTAAAGGAATGAAAGTACCGGATGTCTTGATCTCCGGTCATCACAAAAAAATCGCCAAATGGCGACAAAGTAAAATTTCCTCATGACACAAACCGCAATTATCTACATCCTGACAATCCTCGCCTCAATCATCCCGACAAGCCTGATCATTTCTTTAAATATTCCAAAATTTCTATTCAAATTCAGCAATAAACTGGGAAAGACAGACACGATTTGCACTGCAGTAACAGGAATTTTGACCAAAGAACCAATAAGAGTCGGAACATTGTTTTTCGACAAATGTAAGGCCGTTTCAAATTTAAACCCATCAGAAATTAACAGCCTCAGAATCCTGGACCCTGAAACCAAACTGGAAACAAACATCAAAAACACAGAACTGCAAAAAAAACTGTCCATTAATTTAAT
>CAYHSM010000082.1:0-5297 GCA_964359325.1 uncultured Candidatus Peribacteria bacterium | reverse complement strand
CGCCATATTTTTTAGTTGTTACAAAATTGTATAGCATAAGAATTATAAACCTTTTATAATTCAATACAAATAGTCCTCAAACAAAATAATAATTAAATTTATGTTTAAAAAGCCTAAAAATTTCACAGAACAAATCCCAACATTTCCTGGAGTGCTCAATGCGAGCCGACGCATGATTAGAAGCATGAAAGCGAAAGCTGACGCAAAAAGAACATTTTCCGAAAAATTTGCAGATTGGATTACAACGCGTACAGGCAGTATCACATTCTTCATTCTCAATATTTTATGGTTTACTGCTTGGATTGTAATTAATTTGGAATTTATACCGGGGATTAAAGCTTTTGATCCGTATCCGTTTGGCTTGCTTACGACAATAGTTTCGCTTGAGGCGATTGTGTTGGCTATATTCGTACTTATTTCCCAAAACAGGCAAGCTATGGTTGATGACCTGAGAGAGGAAGTGGATTTGCAAGTTGATATTATTACGGAACAAGAATTGACAAAATTATTAAGAATATTGATTGTGTATTTGGAAAAAAACGGCATGGATTTAACGCAGGACAAAGAGCTGGAATCTATGTTGAAACCAACCAATATGGAAAAAATAGAAAGCGCTTTGGAAAAACAAATTTTAATTCAATAAACGTAAAAGACTTGCAATATTTATTGAATATACCTATCCTAGGTATACAGTAATTTTGAAATACCTTACAAAAAAATGATAGAACCTTTTAGGAGCAAAACCAAGAATCGCCTAAAAAGACTTAAGGGACAAGTCGAAGGCATCATAAGAATGATAGATAAAGATGAATACTGCGTTGATATACTGACTCAGGTTTTGGCGCTGCAGGGAGCCATAAAGGGAGTATCGGAATTGATTTTGGAAAGCCATTTGAATACATGCGGGAAAAGGCTGATATCGGAAGATAAAAAAGTAAGACAAAAATTTATTGATGAATTATTGCAAACTTGCAAACTGACAACTCGTTAATTTTTTATTTTTTAAAAAAACATTATGTTCAATAGTAAAAAGTCCCTAATATTTGCATCCGCACTTGCAGTGTCGCTATTTGCTTTTACCGCATGCAACACAGCACTTTCCGTTAATCCTGAGTTAATATCGTTAACAAATTCCGGCAAAATATTACCGCTGGAGAATCATGCATTCGATTGGGGGGACGTTAATATCGAAGGCGGGAATGTGGACAAAACATTCAAATTCAAAAACGATGGTGACAAAGATTTGATAATTAAATCAGCCGGAACCTCCTGTATGTGTACGACAGCGGAGGTAAAATTGCCGGACGGTACGCTCTCTCCAAAATTCGGCATGCATGAAAAAATCATATGGGGAGGCATTGTTAAGCCCGGAGAAGAATTTGAAGTGAAAGTTGTGTTTGATCCTCTTGCGCACGGTCCGGACGGAGTTGGGCCGATTCAGAGAACTGTTTTTATTGAAACAAGCTCGGAGATTAATGGCAATTACGCAAAAGTCCTCAGCAGCGGACATGGCGGAGGCGGCGACGCTGCCGTAATGACCGAGATTAACTTAAGTGGGAATGTTTTATATAAAGCCGATTACGAAAAAAAAAAGAGTCAGCCGGTTTCTTAATGAAGGAGTCTGAATTTGAGTTTGGGGTGATTAAGCAAAGCGGCGGAATAATTTCTCATGAATTTGCATTTGAATATACGGGAGAAAATCCTGTGAAAGTTACGTCAACACCGACCAGTTGCGCCTGCACAAGCGCTAAAATCTCGAAAAATGAATTTAAAAAAGGAGATACGGGCATACTGACGGTTGAATTCGATCCCAATTTACATGAGGAGCCGCAAGGAAAATTCTTTAAAACAATAACTATCCTGACAGAGCCTGCGCTCGCAAAGCAGCCTGAAGTCAAAATCTGGGCTCAAGTAGATCTTGATCTGGGCCCTGAAGCTTACAAATTAAAAGGACATAAAGATTAATGGATATTAAAAATAAAATTTGCCTGCTGCTACTGGCAGTTATATTCTCAACATTGTTTGGGAGCTTGGTGCATATTGCGCATGCCGGGGAACTAAAAGGCGGCATTTCCGCAGCACCTGCATCTTATAATTTTGGTGATATTTATCCGGAAAAAGGCAAAGTTTCCACAACTTTTGAAATAAAAAACAGCGGTAAAGAAAGCTTGAAAATAAATCGCATTTCAACAAGCTGCGGATGTACAACAGCGGAAATGGATCAATCAGACCTGAAATCCGGGGAGACACGGGAAATGCTTGTTACTTTTGATCCAAACACTCATAAGGACGAAAAAGGGCCGATCACACGCATGGTGTACATCCAGACTTCCGATCCTGTAATGCCGGAACTGGAAATAGAATTGACCGGCAATATAATCCGCAAGTCCGAAAATGAAAATAAAGTAATCGTCTTTTTTAACGAAGCCTGCGAGGATTGCGGGGAATTGGTAAAGGATTATTATCCGGGATTTTTTGCGGAATACGGATACGAGGTGGTTAAAAAAGATTACATAAACGAACGCGATAACAGAAAAATTCTCAACGAATATAATAAAAAATGGGAAGTGCCGTTTGAATTACAGAGCCATATTGAGGCTTTTGTAGAGGATAAATTGTTGATTGGAGGACATGTGCCGGAAGGAGTCACAAAATATTTACTTGAGAATAAAGATAAATATGAACGCTTGCTGGTTTATCAGGACGAAATGCACGGCGACGCTACGGAGTACAAAGTCTGGGATTTTAAGGGGGAAATAAAGACTTATCCTTTGGATGAGCCCATCACTACATATTTTAGTGAAATGGATGAAATGGAGGGAGGACATGGAGCAGTGCCAAAACTATCATCTCCAAAAACTTTTTGGAGCTTTTTTACTTTAATTAGTGCAAGCGCATTTTTGGATGGAATTAATCCATGCGCAATCGCCGTTTTACTTTTCTTTATTGCATTCCTTTTCTCAATCAAGCGCAGCCGCAGAAGTATTTGGAAAATGGGACTGGTGTACATTTTTGCCATATATTTGGCATATTTCCTGATTGGAATAAGCATAGCGCAAGCGATCGTTATAAGTGGAGCGCCGCATTTGATGGCTTATATAGGATCATATCTCGTAATTGCATTGGGAGTGATTCAGTTGCTTGGAATAGTATTTCCAAAATTTCCAATAAAATTACGCATTCCGATTAACACAAAAGCTGTAATAGAAAAATGGCTTTATAGAAGTACCTTGCCCGCGGTATTTGTAGGCGGATTTATTGTGGGCCTTTGCACATTTCCTTGTTCCGGCGGCATATATGTAGCCATCATAGGAATGTTGGCAGCTTCGCAAACATACACGCAGGGAATAGGTTGGATGTTGTGGTATAACCTTGTGTTTGTAGCGCCATTGTTGATTATTATGGCTCTCGCAGGGAATCCGGTCACAACAAGTAAGTTGCAGATATGGGAGAGAAAAGAATCCATATACGGGAAATTAATAATCGGGCTCACTATGATCGCCATAGGAGTTATTATGCTTGTATTCTTTGTTTAATAAATTATGGAATTGATTCCGCTCATTACAATCTTCGTCATTTATTTTCTAGTGGCTTTCACAAAGCCGTATTTTCAACAAAAATTGCCTTTTAAAATCTGCGCGATTTGTATAGCGGTAAGCTTATCGTGGCTTATTTTACTTGTCATGTGGTTAAAAGGTTACGCTGTTTCAGTGGTCTCGCTTGGAGTTTTGATGGGAATGAGTATCACGGGCATTATGTATAAAATGGAAAATTTTTATAAAGAAAAAAATATTCGTAATTTTTGGTTTGTTCGTTTGGTTGTAATTATCGGAGGATTTTATTTGGTTGAGAATATTTTGAAAGAGGGATGGAATCTCGCTTTATTTATTTTTATTTTGTGCGTGATTTTGATTGCAATAACAGGTTTTTTCTTCCAGGGCACGACACATAACGATGTTGTCATGGAACAGGAAAAGGCTGGTCGCAAATCATCCATCATCAAAAAACTGGATAACTGTTGTTAGATATTAAATTTTTTATTTATGAAAAAAATCACGAAAATTTTCTTAGTATTACTATCAATCGCTGCTATTTTTACCGCTTGTACGACAAAGACCACGGAGAAGACCAACGATCAAACTGACAATATTAAAACAGCCGCGCCAATAACCGCGGAAGCCAAAGTGGATTTTATAGAATTTGAAGCAACTCTGATTAATGATGATCCAAATAACACCAAAATCCAACTTTCCATGAATAATCATCAAGAGGATTTAAGCGCCTTTGATTATAAAAATATAAGCAAATTGGACGGCCAGTCCGCTGAAAAATGGGAGGAGGAATCAAACGGCATAGGAGGACATCATCTAAGCGGCACACTTACATTCCCCAAAACGGAAAATCCAAATACTTTAACAATCACAGGCCTACCGGTTGGAGAAGTCGTTTTAAAATTCAATCAAACAAAATGAACAATAAAATAAATCCATATATTTTTGGATTGATAGGGCTTCTTGGAATGGGAATTTTTTATTATGGCCTGCTTTCGCTTACTACTGGAGACGCTTTACATCCTTTTATTTTCTTCAAAGAGAAGTGGTATTTGCTTGGCCCGCTATTCCTGGGTTTTACGATACAAATGTTTTTATTCCAAAAATTGAGAATAGTTGTTGAAAAAAACAGCCTGGCGATGGCAACAGCATCAGCCGGAACAAGCGGAGTGGCAATGCTGGCGTGTTGCGCGCACCATTTGGCGGAGATATTTCCATTGCTGGGGTTCGCGGGATTGGCTACAATCCTAACGACATATCAGGACTGGTTTTTATTAGGAAGTGTCTTAATAAATATCGCAGGAATTATTTACATGATTTGTAAACTCAAAAAACACGAAAATATGGCTTGTTGCCATCCTTAAACTTTTTCTATGAATAAAATAAAATTTATACTTAAACTCCCGCATTTTTGGCTGAAATTCATACCGTATACTTTGTTGATTTTTGCTATCGAAACTTTTATGCTGGGTTTGTGGAAGCTGCCGATTATCGGATACGGCATCAATTACATGACAGAGGTAACAATCTTTGATTATCTTTTTATTACAGCATTTGCATTGGTATTCGGGTTCGGGCTGGCATTGTTTTTTTTGAATAATCAAATTCGTAAAATCAGCTGCGCGACAGGTTCACTTTCAGGGCTGACAACGCTTTTTACATTGCTTTGTCCGATTTGCCCGATATTCTTTCTTACATATTTTGGGCTTTCCGCTACGCTTTTTGTGGTAGCTCCATATTTTTGGT
>CAYHSM010000081.1:0-5435 GCA_964359325.1 uncultured Candidatus Peribacteria bacterium | reverse complement strand
CTTCATTCTTTTTCTTGGTGGCGGTTTCGTCGCCTTCGTTTTTCATTTCAAACATGATAGAGATAATTTCATTGCCGGACTCGTCGGTTTCGCGATAGATATAGTCGCCCTTACTGCCAGATCTGGAGTCATTATCCTTTTCAAAATATGCATTTTGGAAGCCCGTAGCACGGAGCTTATTAAACTCAGTCTCGCAATGCAGCTCTAGGGATTCGCCAACCATTTTAGTGCTGAGTTTTCATTTAACGTCCTTATAGCGTTCGATCATTTCGTCTTTTAGCTTCAATTCATTTTCATATCTATCTTTTTGTGAGGATATAAGAAATTTATTTTCGCTGTCTTTGCTTTGAAATTTGGCGGTAAGGCCGTCACGCTCTTTTTCTACAGCAGTGACCGCTTCGGTGACGGCAAGTTTTTTCTCAAGCTCTGCGTTATTGATTTCTGATTTCATTTCGGCTAGTTCGGATTCTTTCTTGGCGGTAAGTTCAGCAAATTCGCGGTCTTTTTTAGCCTTTAGCTCAGCTAGTTCAATCTCCTTCTTTGCAAGATCCTTTTGCAGTGTATTTGTAATATTAGCCTCGGCGAGTTTAACGGCATTTTCTTTATCCTCAGTGAATATTCGCTCCCGCTCTTTCAGCTCTTTGTTAAATTCTTCATCGCGAACTTGTTTGAGGATGTCAGCAAAACCGGTCTCATCGATCTTAAAAGCTGTTTTGCAATTTGGGCATACAATTTTGTCCATATTGATTACTTTTTTCATCTTAAATTTGTGCGTCAGCGTATTTCATAACTTTATTCTACACCCCACACGCCTGCCAAGATTTCTTCGATACGCTTTTCAACCTTTTATTCCTTTCCCCTACAGATATATTAGCTATTCGCAAATCGTGACAAACAGTAGGTCTGTCTTCAATCTGTCGTTCGTTTAGTCGGCTTCCGCATCCCGAACAAAAGAACAAATCGTCTTTTTGTCTTCTGATTTCCGAGTTTATATTTTTCTCTAAACAGATAGGGCATTTATAGGAAACTGTTCGATCTTTTCTTTTCATCTTTTATCAATCCCTTTCGATTTCTTAATAACTTGTACCACAACTCCATTTATCAAATAATCGTCTTCCGGATGAATGAAAATCGGCGGAAATTCATCTGTTGATTCTGATTCCAAAATTATCCTATTCCCATCATGCCTGAATTTTTTGATGTTGGCGCATCCGTCTATTATTGACAAGACAAGATCGCCGTCTGCGGGATCGGATTTACCAGTATCAATAATCAAATAATCTCCTTCGCCAATGCTTTCACCTTTTATATTCGCCATATTCATCGAGTTGCCTATGGCACGGAGGGCAAAAAGATTTTCCGTGTCTTGGCATAGAATTAATCTTGGAGATACTCGCAGTACTCCCTCCAAGGATTCATTCGCTAATGCCATCGCTATACCGCAGTTGGCCGCACCTAATATCGGAATAGATACCAAAGATTTGTGGGTTTTAGCAATATTTTCTTGAAGTTTACCCAATGCTTCTTTATTTAATTTATTGCTAAACAATCCGCGTTTTTTTAATTGATCAATGTGATAGAAAATTTTCTGAGGATGATCCACGCCTATCTCTGCGCCAATTTCGCGCAAGCTCATAGAATCCAAATTTTTACGCGCTGACAACTCTAAAATCTTAAGTTGTGTTTTATGCACAAGGATATTATATGCCTGAAAATTGATTTCGTCAAATCTTTTTTTAATAAACGTTAGGCCTCTTGACAAATTTTATAAATCATAGTATAAGGTAATTTACCTGCCTACTTGTGGCAGGGTTTTTTTATCTCACTTTGGGAAATTCTTAAATAGAAAGGGGGTGAAAATCATGACAAAATTCGAAATATATGTTGGGCGAGATAATCTTTATCATTGGAAGTTGATCGCAAGCAATGGAGAGATTGTTTGTTGGGGAGAAGGGTATTCATCAAGACAAGGTGCAATTAATTCAATTAATTGGGTCAAAGCATATGCTCCGTCAGCGCCCATCGCTTAATAAAAAAGCGGCGACTTCCCGCGCCGCTTTCCCTTTTCTACTAAGTTATTTCAATCATCTTCGTGACTTCACCACCATAGTGGTTAATGACTTTAAAAAAGAAATTTTGGCAGGAAGATCGAATAAAAAAATAGCTCTCTATTGCCAAGCTATTAGCTTGGCAATCTTGCTAAGAGCATTGTTCTGTTTTAGCCTAATTTCGTGTTCCCAAATTCTCAAAACCTGCCATCCCATTCTCCGCAATTCACGAGAAACTTTCCTGTCTCGAATAATATTATTTTCAATTTTTTTCACCCAGTATTTTCTCGGAAGCCTTTGTCTCTGAATTTTAAATTTATAGCCATGCCAAAAGTCGCCGTCGATGAAAACCGCAATTTTTTTTCTTGGCAAAGCAATGTCAGGCTTGCCTGGAATTTTTGCGTAATGTTTGTAAAAATAGATTTTTCTTTTGCGTAGCTCCCTAAAAACCAGCAACTCCGGCCTAGTGTTTTTGGAGCGAATTTTAGACATGATTTCGCTCCTCTTTTTCGAGGTAAAAACGTCAGCCATCGCTCAAATAAGATTTTTTAAAGTTTTCGTATTTTCCGAGCGATGCAAAGTTAATCTCAAATTGCAAATGGCTAATTTTGTCTATTCTAACCGAATCGACTCCAATCGCTTGCAGTTTTTTATAGGTAAGTAATTCTCCGTCTTTCAAGCCAAGAGCATCTCTTAATATCCATTTACCTAATTCTTTATTTGAATAAGACATTAAGGCTTTGCCACCCGCTTGGCAAACCTTAGATTTCATATTGCTACCATTTGGAAGTTTAAGGTTAAACGAGGTCTCTCTATCTGGGAAAAAATCTGGATAAATTCTATGGATTTCTGCCGGAATAGGAATATAAACTTCATTACTGTCCCTGCTCCTGCCTCCGGCATTCCATTGGTTAAGCCCGCTTTTTTCAAACACAGTCTTATTCCTTCCGTATAATGGCAGAAAAATGCTTTGTTTTATTCTTTTTTCCGTTTCAAAAAGCAATCCACCGGCAGAGAAAAGCTTTTCCAGTTCGTCAAAAGGATTTTCTAAAATTTCTACGCTGAAATCAAAAGAGAGCGGTTTAGTTACGAACCGTTTTGTAAGCGTGCTTTTTGATAAAAGAAACGAATAATCGTTTTTCCCGTCATTAAAAACAATCGAACCCTTCCCATTATTGCTGATTTTTATATTAGGAATGTCGATAGGATTCATGGGTTCTTCGAATATTAATAATTTGCCTTTTTCTCTCAATATGCAATGATAAATGCTGCTATCGAACCCATGGGCATTGGTTGTAAATTCAAGCCTAGAATTTCTCAGTTCGGCAATTTTACCGACCATATCCTTAGGATCAAGATCCCTATACAGATGGCTAGAATTATTGAATTCGGCTATTTTTTGGAAGGTTCTATAGTTTCCAGCTAGGAAAGTTTTCAACCCGATTCCTAAATTTCCTTTCTTAGCATCTGCAGAAACATCGCTCCGGGATAAATCTTCAGCGTTAAAAGCTCTGCAGAAAATTTTTTCGGCAACCCTATAATATAAGTAAGGAACTGCAGAATCGGAGAATAAATTAGACAGGCTTCCTACAATTCTAAGAAACCGCTCGTAGTTTTTTTGCTGGAGTTTTGTTTGGACATCGAAAAACATAATTTATTCAAGAGCTTTTTTAATATTTTCTGCGATTCTTTTTATTACGGGGAGAGACACGGAATTGCCGAATTGCTTGTAGAGGCTGGAATCGGCGATTTTCGGCAATTTAAAGCTTTTAGGGAATCCTTGAAAATTTGCGCATTCGCGAGGAGTAAGCTTGCGGATTCCCTTGCTATTAAGAATTAATGGTACATTATGCCCGCCCATTCCCATGTTTGCAGTCAATGTCGGACAAACACCGTTTTTATTCTCCCTAACGTATTTCCTGCGCCATTGGTAAACGGTGTTTTTTTTAGCCATTTCCTTTTCAAGCATTTTGTAAAGAGGTTTTCCATTGTAATAATATTTTTTATCGACTGATTCTTCCAGACAATCACTGATAGTTTTCGATAAGGAAATCTTCTCGGGAAAATGAAATTTATCATAAGCTTTTCTGCTAAGAAATCCTACTATGTATATTCTTTCCCTGTTTTGCGGCAGGTTGCCATATTCCATCGTATTGAGGACCTTGTCGTCTACTCCGTATCCTAAGGTTTTTAATTCTTCGCAAATTCTAAGAAATGTTTTTCCATCATCATGATTTTTAAGATTTTTTACGTTTTCCAAGAGGAACGCTTTCGGCTTTTTATCGCGAAGAATTCTTATAATATCAAAAAATAAATTTCCCCTTCCTTCGTCTAAAAAACCTTTTCTGTAGCCTGCGATTGAAAAAGGCTGGCAAGGAAAACCTCCTGTGAGAATATCGAAATCCGGAATGAGTTCAGAAGGAACTTTCGAAATATCAGCCAGAACTAAGGGTTTTCCCTTTTCGGCAAAGTTGGAATCGAATGTTATTTTGCAATTCTTATCGAAGTCATTAGAAAATACGCATTCAAATCCAGCCTGCTCAAAACCCATTTTGATTCCGCCTATTCCGGCAAATAAGTCTGCGAATCTCATATTTTCCATTCTATCACTCGATTCTTTCTGGCTCTCGATAGATTTTTGATCAATAAGCAAATCATAGAGGGAAAACTGAATTCCATCAGAAACATACTGAATATTATTGTCTTTTTTTAATTCACCGGACAAGCTGAAAAATTCGCTTTCCGCTGTTATGACACAGTCGGAAACCACAATCCCCATTATTTTTCCCGCTTCGACCATTTTGCTGAAAACTCCACGGTCTTCAACGCTCGGCTTTGAATCTCCAGAAGGATGGTTGTGGACTAAAATTATGCTCGCAGCTCTCAGTTCGATTGCGGGGCCGAAAATTTCTCGCGGGTGGATAATGCTTTTATCTAATGTGCCGATAGATACAATTTCCTTTTTCAATAACGCACTCCTTGCGTTAAGATAAAGGCATACTAGGTATTCTTTTTTCTTATCTCGTATATCGGAAGTTACAGAAACCGCATCTTGGACTGATAGAATAATATTATTTTTCGGCCCCAGTTCTTCGTAAAAGCGCCTTATCAGGGCTAACGCTGAAACAATTTGCAACGCTTTTGCTTCGCCTATGCCTGGTATTTCCAAAAGATCGTCAACTGTTATATCTAAAAATTTATTCCCAAATTTTCTGATTATCTGCTCGGAAAGCTGTTTTACATTTTTGCCCTTGATCCCGCTGCCAATCAAAATAGCTAAAAGCTCGCTCTTAGAAAGAGCGTCAGGGCCTTTTTCTAAGAATCTCTCTCTTGGCCGGTCAACTTTTGGCAAATCTTTGATTTTCATACTTTCCTGTCAAAAAACTT
>CAYHSM010000080.1:4194-5494 GCA_964359325.1 uncultured Candidatus Peribacteria bacterium | reverse complement strand
GTTGCGTGCTGTCTGTCAGCGCCTCGATCACGTCGATTACTGAAAACCACCATTCATTTTGGAATAGTGTTTTTCGTATTTTTTTACCATGGAATAAGGCGATTCTTGTTTCGTTTTGTTGGTTCATATTTTACAGTTAATTTTTGTGAGGCAAGTATAGGTGAGTGCATACTCACTGTCAATATTTTATTTAAATATATGCTTTTAATGAGGATACGGCAATTATTGGAGGAGAGGTTTATAGATTCCCAATCAGTATTCAGCAAAATTCTTGACATTTTAAAAGATTTGTACTTTAATGAAAATGTTATGAAAATATTTTCTTTAAATTTACGCTGCGCAAACTTTGCGAAGCCAACCCGATTCCGTCGGTGATTGTTTCATAGACGTGAATTTACTGGGCTTCGCACAGGCGAGGCCTTTTTTTGTATATATTATATTAACCAATAAAATATGACTAAACATTTAACCAAAATAACAGACTTATCTAAACAAGAAATATTGCAAATATTTAAGGACGCAAAGGATCTGCAATACCAATATTTTAACAGCGGCCAAAACACTCCTTATTTTAAAAGCAAAACAATAGCAATGGTTTTTGAAAAACCTTCGCTAAGAACAAGGGTGTCTTTTGAAGTGGCTGCGATTCATTTGGGTGGCAGCGCCGTTTATCTCACAAGCTCGGATATTCTCGCCAGCGAATCAAATACAAAAGGCAGGGAATCGATTCCCGATATCGCGAAAAATCTTGAAAATTTTACAGATATCATTTTGGCGAGGACGTTTTCGCATGAAACCATAATGTTGCTGGCCGAAAATTCCAACATACCTGTAATAAACGCTCTTTGTAATTTGCATCATCCGACACAGACTTTGGCGGATTTATATACCGTTTATGATTCTTTCGGCGGATTTCCTGAAAATTTAAAAATAGCTTTTGTTGGAGATGGATGCAATACGGCGAATTCGTTGATGCTTGGATGCGATATTATGGATATAAAATTTTCCATAGCCACTCCAAAGGGTTATGGAATTTCCGAGTCGATTTTGCAACTTGTGAAAAAACATCAGCCTGAAATTTGTAACGAACCGGAAGAAGCCGTAAAAAACGCAGATGTAATTTATACGGACACGTGGGTCTCGATGGGCCTTGAAAACGAATTTCAGCAAAGACTAAAGATTTTCAAACCGTATCAAGTGAATAAGAAATTACTTTCTCATGCGAAATCCGACGTAAAAATCATGCATTGTATGCCGGCTCACAGAGGAGAAGAAATAACATCGGATGTTATAGACGGTC
>CAYHSM010000080.1:0-4094 GCA_964359325.1 uncultured Candidatus Peribacteria bacterium | reverse complement strand
TTTTTAGGCTAGTATTATTTGGCTTATTTAAACCATTTATGTCAAAGTCCAAATCTATAAGACCCGAACTCCTGCTTCCTGCCGGTAATCTTGAAAAACTCAAGATTGGCCTTATGTATGGCGGGGATGCTTTTTATCTTGGATTTTCTCCTTTCAGTTTGCGGTGCAATGATAACGGATTTACAAAAGAAACTTTGCTCGAAGGAGCAAAGCTTGTGCGCGATGCAGGCAAGAAATTTTATCTGACAATGAATATCTATCCGCGCAGCGAAAAAATGGAGGCTATTAAAAAGCAGATTCAGTTTGTTCGTAAAGAAGTTAAGCCGGATGCTGTTTTGGTAGCTGATCCCGGGATTTTTGAAATGATTAAGGAATATTATCCGGAAGCCATTATTCACATGTCTGTGCAGGCAAATATTTTGAATTTTCGCGCGGTTGATTTTTGGCGCAAGCAAGGGGCGAGTCGTATAATTTTGCCACGCGAGCTGACTTTAAAAGATATTAAAGATATTCATAAAAAAGTGCCCGGTATCGAGTTGGAATTTTTTGTGCATGGCGCGATTTGTATGGCTTACAGCGGGCGTTGTCTGCTTTCCAATTATATGACCGGACGAGATTCCAATCAGGGTGCGTGTTCGCATAGTTGCAGATGGAAATATAAGGTTTTGGAGGAGGCAGAGCGACCTGGTGAGTTTTATCCAGTTGAGGAAGATGCGCATGGAACTTATTTTATGAATTCCAAAGATAATTGTTTGCTCCCTTATTTGAAAGATTTGGCTGAGGCTGGGATTTGCAGTTTTAAAGTCGAGGGTCGCAATAAAACCGAATATTATTTGGCAACTGTTGCAAAGGCTTACAGAAAAGCGATTGATGACATTATGGTCGGCAAAAAATTTGACAGCAGTTTGCTTGATGAGGTGGCCAAGACGGCAAATAGGGGATTTATACCGGGTTATTTGTTTGGCTTTCCCCACGCCAGAGGCGGGCAAGGAGGCGAAAATACCGATATTCATTATGAAAGTTCCTCATCAACTCAGACTTATAAATATGTTGGAATGGTTGTTGGGAATGATAGGCGACATAAGGATTTATATGAGATTTCAGTGCGAAATCGTTTTGATAAAGGGCAGGAGATTGAGGTTATGACTCCAAATGATCAATTCAGTTTGAAAGTTAATGAAATGTTTGATTTGGAAGGGAATGAAGTTGCCGCTGTGCACGGTGGCGCGGGAAACAGGATTTTTAAGCTGAAAAAGGGTTTGCCATCAGGGGCGATGCTGAGAAGGAAAGTGCGAGATTAAATTTTTAAATTTAGTTTTTTTATAATTTTTTCCGCATCTTTTTCCAGATTTCCTGTGCGCTCAAATATCAGATTCGCGCTTTCGCAGTAGCGGCCGTTTCTTTCCTTGTATAGATGTTTGATTTCTTCTTCCACTGTTTCTTTGTTTGTTAAAGGCGGACGATTTTTACTGTTCAAAATGCGTTTGGCGCAGATTTCCGGTTTTACGTAGAGATATATGATTTTTCCGTTTTTTTTGAGAGCTTTTTCATTATTGCGATCTATTATTGTGCCTCCGCCCGTTGATATAACTGCGTTTTTTAATTTCCCGATTTTTTTTGCAATCAGGTTCTCAACTGCCCTGAAATATTCCCAACCCCGCAACTCCACAATTTCTTTTATTGTCATTTTTTCATGTTTTTCAATTTCTTCATCAATATCTATGAAATTCAGTTTTAATTTTTCCGCGAGAAGTTTTCCTATTTTGCTTTTTCCGCTGCCGCGAAGACCTGTTAGGATTAGATTAGGTGTTTTGGCCGAAGGCCGTTGTGTACTGCATTTTTCAAGTTCTTTCCAGAATGTTGTATAACTTTTTGATACACAGGACGGGTTTTCGATTGTCAGGTTGCGGAAAATGTCAGTTATGATTCCGAAAGACATTGCCATGCGGTGGTCGTCGTAAGTGTGGACTTGCCTAGATTGACGTGTTTTTGTTTTATTTTGATTCTCACTCACGTGAGTGAATTTGCAGGTTGGATTTTTCATTCCCGGGAACGGACTTTCAATTTCAATCCAATCTTTTCCTGTCTTCACTCTTGCGCCTAATTTTTTCAATTCATTCTCAAGCGCACTTATACGATCCGTTTCTTTAATTCGCAGATTGCCTATGTTTGTGATTTTGGTTTTACCTTCTGTAAACATTGCCAATACTGCAAATGTCATGACAAGATCAGGTGTTTCATTCATGTCTACAGTACCAAGAGATTTCAGCTTATGAGGGCCTTGCACTAATGTTCCATTTTTTTGTTCAGTAATTTTGCAGCCCATTTTTTCGAGATATTTTAGAACTTTTATATCTCCCTGTATGGAGTTTTCGTGAATGTTTTGCAGTAAGATTTGTTTGTCCGGATGCAATGCCGCGTAAGCTCCAAAGTATGAAGCGCAGGATGCGTCGCTCTCGATTAATATGGTTTTGTTTTGTGGTATTTCAAAGTGTTTGGCAATCCGGATCGTCATGTCCACATACGGTCTTGAGCAAAGTTTTTGTTCAATATTGATGGTTGTCTTTGCAGGTATGAATGGCGAAATAAGTAGAATCGCTGACAGATATTGACTGCTGATATTTCCGGGCAAACTGATTTTGCCTCCATGCAGTTTACTCGGATATATGTGTAGTGGGGGACAGTCTCTTGTCATTTCTATCTTGGCTCCCAGTTGGGTTAGCGCTTTTACGAGCTCCTTTATTGGCCTCTCGCGCATGCGTTTATCGCCATCTATAATAATTTCATTGCCTGTTAAAGTAGCAAGCGCTGTAAGAAAGCGCGTAGTTGTGCCTGCGTTGCCTGTATAAATATTGATTTTGTTTTTTTGTTTTTGGAATTTGCCTCCTGTTCCGATAATTTTTACAGTTGACCCTTTTTGATGGATCTTAATTCCAAGTTTTTTCAATCCATTTATCATGTAAGTGCTGTCGTCACAAATGGCGGCATTTTCTAGTATTGTTGTGCCTTTTGATAAAGCTGCAAGTATAATTGCTCGATTGGTAATGCTTTTTGATCCTGGAATGGAAATATTGATTGGCTTCATGCTAAATTTTTTCCTTATAAATTACCGCTTTTCCTATATCTGTCGGTAAAATTAGATTTATGTAATTGCCAATGCGTTTTTTATCACTGATTATATCTTTTTTTGTTGGGTTTTTAATTGTAGTAACCGGCAATTCGGCTTTCTTGAGTAAATTTTTTATTCTTTCTGCGACTGCAGGCTTAAGCAGTCTTTTTTGTATTGCGATTTTATTTGCAATAACCATACCGATACTTATCGCATATCCATGCAGTAAAGTGTAATTGGAGAGTTTTTCCAAAGCATGACCGTAAGTATGTCCGTAATTTAAGATCATTCTTTGTCCGGATTCCTTTTCATCGTGTTCGATTATTTCAACCTTGATTTCTACTGATCTTTGTATGATGTAATTAATAGCTTTTTTATCCAGCTTTAGGATTTTGTCCAAGTTTTGTTCAATAAATTTGAACAACTTGGCGTCTTTGATTACTCCGCATTTAATTATCTCTGCCAGGCCGTTACGTATCTGATTTTCAGGTAGAGTTTTAAGATAATTTGTATCTATAAATACAGCTTTTGGCTGAGTGATTGTGCCTATCAAGTTTTTTCCGGATTTTAAGTCTACGCCGGTTTTTCCTCCTATTGCCGAATCAACCATTGCAAGTAGAGTTGTTGGAATTTGGATGTATGGAATGCCGCGATAGTAGATTGAAGCCAAAAATCCTCCGATATCTCCTGCAACTCCTCCTACAAGCACAATTATTGCGTCACGTCTGTCGAATTTTTTTTCGATCATTTTTTCCGCCAGTTCCTCAACTGTTTTTAAGTTTTTGGATTTTTCGCCTTGATCAAAAGAGATCATCTCCACTTTGATTCCTTTTGATTTGAGGAATTTTACGAGGCTTCTGCCGAATAACTTTTCAGTTTTTGTATCTGTAATTAAGGCATAGTCGTCGCCTAAATTCATTTTTTTCAAATATTCCGGCAGTTTATTTATTATGCCGTTCTGTATAAAAATTTTGTACGAATTATC
>CAYHSM010000079.1:0-5543 GCA_964359325.1 uncultured Candidatus Peribacteria bacterium | reverse complement strand
ACGAAGTCGCACAGCGAGCCTAAGGGCGAGCAAAATGAGCGAAGCGAAAACCTTATTAAGACTGTAGCGCTTGTTGTTTTGGCGGGACTTCTGGTTGTTGGAATTTTTGTCGGCACGGAAAAATTAAGAAGCTTAAATCACAAAGTTATTGATGTTGAAAATCGTCTGACATTCAGCGGGGATGAGAGTTTGACTTCCAAGCAAGAGCGAAAGGATTTCTGGAAAGGAGCTTTGGAACTTATTAAAGAGAAGCCGATTTTTGGCTGGGGACCTTTTAGTTTCCGTTACGCTTATAATCCGATTCAAAAAACTTTACTCGGAAATTCCGATCACCCTCATAACATTTTCCTTAAAATCGGAGCGGAAAACGGACTGATTGCTTTGGGAGCATTTTTGGCTTTTTTATTTGCCATTTTCATAATTGCAGCAAAAAGATTCTCAAAACTTGAGCAATCCAAAAAAGATCTCACATGGATTCTTGGCGTGAGCGTTGCCGGAGCATTCGCGCATAATTTGATTGATTACAATTTTAATTTTTATGCGAATTTTTTACTTTTATTTATATTTTTGATTTTTATACGCTCGCTTGTTGTTCAAAAAATTCAAAAAAAGAAAAATTATTTGGCTCTAATTTTGGGTATTTCAATTGCTGTTTTATCTTTATATGAAGGTGGTTTGATGATTTTGGATAAAACGCAGGATGTTTCAGCGCTTGATTATTCTCTCTATCCGCGCGGCAATTATCTGGCAAAAGCCGACAAAGCTCTACAGTCAGATGATTTTGATAGCGCCCTGAAAAATCTTGAGAAGCAAATTTCTTTGAATCCTCTGGATTCTCAGGCATGGCACTTGAAAGGAGTTATAGTTTGCAACTATGATTACGTGACATGCAATGATCTGATCGCTCAAGCAATACAGTTAAATCCAATGAATGATTTCAGTTATTATGTGGATTATTTGCGGCCGCTTGCTGACAGGGATTTGGTTAATACTTTTGAAGTTTTGCCCGGCAGATATAGCGTTTACTATATGATAGACAAGGCTATAACTCTGCTTGAGATTTATTTTGAATATGTGGAGAATAATGTCCATTTTACCGCGTACACTCCAAATGTTGAATCCGCAGCCGAATTAGTAGATATGATTGTTAAAAGTTATCCGTTGGATGAATCTCAGAAACAAAATTTGCTAAATAAAAAAGAGAAGATGCTTGAAACCGCAAAAAAACTTCGCGCGGAAAAAATTTTTTAAATATGTTATCATAGCGGATGTTCAAGTTTGCGTCACTAAAAATTAACCAAAACCATTATGGAAAAAGAAAAAAAATTTACGGTTTTGAAACAAGTATATCTGTATTTGATAGCTGCAATAACATTGGTAATGACAATCGTTTCTACAGTCGGACTCATAAGGATTGTTCTTAATGAATACGTGTTTGAAGTCAAAGGCTGGGAACAAATGGAAAATCCAAAAAGCTTCTGGGAATGCAGCGATGACACTCTTTTTTATATATTTGATGAAAAGGGTGTTAAAAAATTAAAAACTCCGGGACTTTCCAAAGAAGCAATGTCTCAAGAGAAAGAAACCTGCAAACAAGAGGCTGTTGCCAGCCGCGAATCTCAACATAAAAACAATGTAAAAGATGAAACTGTAATGTGGCTTTCCATGTTGATTGTCGCTTTCCCGATTTATTTACTACACTGGAAACTCGCCAGGAAAGAGCATAAGAAATAACAGATGAAATTTAAGGCGGCGATGTTTGATTTTGACGGCACTTTAACTGAGAAAGGAGAGTATCATCCACCTCAAGAAATTGCCGATGCTCTGGTAAATTTGTCGCAAAAAATGCCAATTGGATTTTGTACCGGCAGACAATTGGAATCTTTTAAAAAACACGGACTCTCTGAACTTTTAAAAGAAGTTAACGATAAAGAACGTCCTAATTTTTGGAGAATTTATATCTGTTTGCTGAGAATGGAGCCATTGGCTATGACTTTGATACTTCCATTGGTGATTTTAAGGAAGCTTACAGAACAGATTGGCCGAGTGATTTTATAGAAAGGCCAAAATTACAGGGAATTTTGAATGAAGCTGTGAAAGAATATGGCGAGGTCTATTACCACGTGCATAAAATAGTGGTTGTTATGCGCACAAAATTACATGATGAAGAAGAAAGGGATATTAATGAAGTCTATGCGCTTTCGGAAAAAATGTATGAAATTACTTTGCAAGTTTTAGAAAAACTGAATCCTGATTATGAAAAATTCGTGCATGTTGGGAATTCCGGTATTGGCGTGGTTGTGGGACCGGCAAACGGAGACAAAGACGAGGCGATCAAAAAATTTGCTCAACTTTTGGAGAGATCGCGGGACTTAAAATTCGAAAAAGATTTTAGAGATATTATTGTTGTTGGCGATAGCGCGCAGCTTGGCGGAAACGATTATTATTTTTTGCGCGGACGATATGGAATCCCCTACACAGTTGGTGAAATTTTGCCTCCTGATTCCATTCCCAATCTTGTTTTTGATGAAAATAAAAACCGCTTATTGAATGCAAAAGGAACTCTCACTTTACTAAAAACCCTCCTGTTACCATCATAAAGTGTAATAAAAGAGTATTTAATTCCGTATTTACTATTGACTTGTACTATGGATATTGTTTAGTATAAGCCTCCTGTTCTCAAAATATATTTTAAAATATACCTTAACCATACCAAAAATGTTTAAAAAATTAGTTTCGTTTGTAAGTATTTTTGCCATCATGGGAATGATTTTTCCTTTAGTTGTATTTGCAGTTGCTCCTTACGTAACCGGTTTAACTGCAACACCGGCTACTTTTAATTCTATTACGCAAACCACTGATATTTCTTTTGCCACTGCTACAGCCGGTTTTATTACCGTGGAAGTTTTGGATGGCGCGACTCAGAAAAAATTACTTTTAAGTAATGAAAATTTAATTGCAGGAAGTTACTCAAAAGCAAACAAGCCCGCTCTGGAATGGAATGGCAAAGATTCTGCGGGAGTGGCTCTTCCAAACAAAGCTTATACTGTGAAAGTCACAAGCGCACTAACTTCCGGCGGCCCTGTCGTAGATACGGAAACTACGACTGTGACTGTAAACAATCCAGCAATAACTGTTACTACTTTTAATGTTGCCCCAACACCTGCTAAGGCAGGCGGCACTTTTGATCCTTCCCTTAAAGGAGATAATCAGGATTTACAAGTTGATTATTCATTAGACCAGGTTCCGGACAGTGTTAATGTTGAAATCAAAAATCCAAAAGGGACTATCGTTAAAACTCTGCCTTTCGGTTCAGCACAAAGCGGCGCGAATACTTGGGATGGACTATATTCTCTTAAACTGGCTGACCCCGGGATTTATACCGCCACTCTCACAGCAACAAAATCCGGAATCAATCCTGCAACAAGCTCCAAAACTTTTACTGTCGCATATAACAATGCAGGCAAAGGAGACATTCAAAGTTTAACTGTTTTGCCTGACACATTTGATCCTGATTTTGAAGATGCTGTAATAGAATTCAAAAATTCCAAAGATACGAATATAACCGTAGAAATTCAAAATCCTGCTAACAATGATATCGTACGCACATTTAGCGGATATCAAGATGACAATTATAGTGAAAACACTCCACACTCAATTGCATGGAATGGTAAAGATAGTTCTAACAATTATGTAAGTCTCAGTACTTATAAAGCGGTTGTTGTAACAAAAAATGACTACGGAGTTGTTGTTTCCGAAAAAAATATTATCGTTAATAATTCCGGCGGTTCAATTTCCGAAAGCAATGCTCATATTTCAGGTATCTCTTTCAGCCCGTCATCTACGTTTGAACCTGCAACCGATGACGAATTACGAATCCAATTTGACGCGGAAGTAAACCTTGACTCATTAAAAGTACATGCTGTTCGCGGATCAACCAAAATCGAGCTTTTTAATGAGACTGATATTGAAGAGGAAAATAATTTGGAAATTAATTGGAATGGCCAGGATGATGATGATGAATACGTTGCCAAGGGTTCTTGGAAAATTCAATTTGAATCAAAGGTTGGCTCAACAACTTTACTTGCTGCGAAGAGCATTACAGTTGATTATGAAAAACCTGTGATTGACGACTTATATATTTCAAAAAACAAATTTGACCCTGATAAAGGTGAATTTATCTATGTTGTTTTCAGAGTTGATTTGGCTTCAGAGGTGACACTTAAAGTGCTTGAAGGCAATGATGAACAAGATAATCTTGTGGAAGACATGGAAGTTGAAGCTGACAAATGGTATGCGGTTTTATGGGATGGAGAAAATTACAATTATGACGATGATATCGACATTAAGCTTATTGCTCAAAATGTAGCCAATCATGACGTATTTGACAGCAAAAAGATTTCCGTAGACCTCGCCGAAGATAAAGTTTCAGGCAGCAAATCCAATATTACGCAGGATTATATTGAGCCTGTGCTTACGGACGGTAATGCTTCAATGACAATTTATTACAATCTTGAAGATACTGCCGATCTGACCGTTACCATTCATAAAGGCGAAAGCGGCTCGGGATCCAAAGTTATTCAATTGGCTGCAATAGATGAACAAGAAAGCGGTAGCCATAGCATAAGCTGGGATGGTAAAGACAGTAATGGTAAGAAATTATCCAGTGGTATTTATTCTTATAAAATAGTTTCCGGAACAAATAGCGGGACAGATACTGAGACCGGATTGTTCTTTGTCGGGACTGTTGGGGACACGGAAGGTGGAAGCGGCAGCAGCTCAGGCAGTAGTAATGTGAGCGGCGGCGGCAGTACAAGTCCGAATGTGATTGTGGATGGCGGCAGCGCGGATGTATCAGATAATGAAACTCCTGCCGATGATTCCGATAAAAATTGTGCAGGATTTTCGGATGTATCAGGGAATTCAAAACAATGCGATGCAATAGAATGGGTTAAAGCTGCAGAGATTTTCCAAGGTTATAATGATGGCAGTTTTGGTGCATATAAACCTATAAATAGAGCTGAACTTTTGAAGGTTATTCTTGAGGCTTTTCATATCCAGGTTCCGGCAAGCGCAACTGGTACTCTTGGATTTAACGATGTTGTACCGGGAGCATGGTATATGGCATATTTCAAAGCTGCGAAAGATAAAGGTATTTTCCAAGGTGACGCTGGCAAAGGCACAGCAAGACCTTCAGACACAAGCAATAGAGTCGAGTCTTTGAAAATGATTTTTGAGACAATGAAGGAAGTCGGCTTGCTCAGTCAAATAGGCGCAAGCTGTCAGAGTTTTCCTGACGTTCCAAGCAACGCTTGGTATCAAATATATGCATGTCAGGCTGATGCTTATGACCTTTTCGATTTCTCAAAGGGTGAGAATTTTTACCCAGGATTATTAAGCACTCGCGGCGAGATCGCTGAGATATTTTACAAATTACATTTAATGAATTTAATCTGATATTGTAACAATTTACATAATTTCCCGTAAAAATACTTGACAAATATTCAAATATCATTATCATTCACACCTTGCCCATTTATATA